>URQJ01000083.1 GCA_900549945.1 uncultured Oscillospiraceae bacterium | reverse complement strand
TATGGGCCAGTACAGCACCCCGGCGATGACGGTGATGTGGTCGTCGCCGGTGAGGAAGCGCATGGAGTTGAAGGACATGACGCAGGGCAGAAAGGTGATGCTCTGGTCGGACAGCGTCTGGGACTGGGCAAAGGCGCTCATAAGACGGGGGGTGTTCTCCCGTGTCTGTTCCAGACACTGCCGCAGCAGACGGTCCGTCTCCGGCGTCTGCATCACTTGTGCCAGCAGGGCGGCGGACTGCTCCACGATGCGGCAGGCGGTGCGCTGCACCGGCGCGGCGAAAAGCCGCAGGCAAAAAAATAAAGCCCTGCGCAAACGGCGCATGGGTGCGGAACAAAGGCCGGCCGAAAGCAGATGCGCGCTTCGGCCGGCCCGTTATTTTCTTATAATGCCGCGGGAACGCGGCGCAGGAACGCTTCCCGCGCCGGACGCACCCGTTTATACAACCCCAAAAGACTGCGTCCGTGACACAGCGGTTACTTTCGACATCTCGTGACAAAAGTAGTTTAGCACATCCGCCCGTGTTTGTAAAGCCCTATTTTTTCATTTTTTCTCGGTGTCCGCCGTGCAGTGTCAAACGGCATGCGTGTCCTTGCTGAAAGGACATGTGCGCCGAACCGCATCATAAAAGACGCCCGCGGAATATGTCTGCGGATATGCTGTGCCGCACGCCGCCCCGCGCGGCATCGGGCAGGGCTCGGCGCAGGCGCTGGGGTGGAGTTGAACCGTGTGTGAAAATGGGCGCGTTTGCGTGTGGCTGCGCGCGAGGGCCGCCGCCGCAAAGTATTGTGCGCCGGGATGAAGCTCCTCACAAAGCTGTGGAACACCGCGAAATTCGGCAGGGGCATCGCGCCGGGGCGCGGTGAAGAAACATCACGCTCCGCCGCGTCACAGGCGGTTAAAGCGCAGCTTTCTGCGCGCCGTCTCGAAGATGCCGGTCATATACTCCTCGTGGATGTCCGCCTGAATGCGGAACTCCGGCAGGTGGTTTTCCGGAATCGTCTGCTTGCAGTAGTCGATGATGTCGCGCTCGCGGATGTTGAGCGTCGCGGTGCCGGTCAGGTAGATGATGTCCGGGTTGATGAGCGCGATCGTGCAGGTAGCGGCGGTGCCCATCAGCGGCACGGTTTCCTCGCCGCGGATCATCCGCGCGAGAGATTCGTCCTTTGAAAGCGACGCGGAGGGGAACGGCAGGCTGACAAGCTCGCCGGCGTACTTCGTGCTGCCCACAATGACCTGCCCGTTCACCACGGTGCCCGCGCCCGCGCACTTGTGGCTCGGCCAGTAGAGCACCGAAAGCGAGTAGGGCCGCCCCGTGAAATTGCGGGTGTAAAACCCGTAGGAGGTAAAAAACATGTCGTTCTCGGTGATGACTGTGATGCCGAGCTTCTCCTCGAGCGCGGCGCGCGGGTTAAAGCCATTCAGCCCGTGGAAGCTGCCCGCTGTGATGCGCCCGCCGTGGTCCGTTACGCCGGCGATGCCGATGCCGGCGGCGCGGATCAGCGGGTCCTTCGCGGCGGTCTCCGAGACGAGCGCCGTGAGGTCGTCGGGCAGAATGTCGCTCAGCGTGCAGAACTTTTCGGTGCGCACGCGGCCCGTGAGGTCGCAGACGCGCAGCGCGATGCCCGCGCCGTCAGTCGCGTTGTTGTCGGTGTAAAGGCAGAGGATGTGCGCGTAATCGGGGTTCAGCGCAAAGCGCCGGGCGGGGCGGCCGCCGTTGGGCGCGGCGAAAGCGAGCTCTTGCACCTGCCCGTCGGCGATCATCTCCGCGAGCAGCGCCGTGCAGGCTGCAAGGCTCAGCCCGCAGCGCGCGGCGATCTCCTTTTTCGTCGCGAAATCGGCGCGGTAGAGCGCGGCGCGGATGGCCGCGATGTTGTTCTGTTTGACCGAGGCTGTGCTGCCGGATTCTGCCATACGGCTCTCACCCTTTCTTTTTTACCATTCTACCACAGGCAAAGCGCAAAAAACAATAGACATTTTGCGCGCCGTGTGCTATACTGATTTGTAATTTGATTTTCGGAGTGATTTTGTTGGAGCAGAAGGCTTTTGAGCTGATACAGGAAAAATTGCAGGAGGCGCTCGGCGAGCAGGGCTTCGGCGCGGCGGCGCCGATCGAATCGGAGAGCGGCAGGGCCGTGATGTTCTCGACCGGCGAGGTCGCCTACGGCCTGTTCTATGAGACGAAGCAGAAGCGCTTTGTGCTGCGGAGCACTTCGATGAAAACGCCGACGGAGCCGGGCGAGTGGCGCCAGCTTTCGCTGTGGCTCTTCGACGAAAAGGAAAACAATATGGCGGACGCCGAGAGCATCGCGAACGACTTCCTCGAGATCGTGCAGGGCTCGAAGCGCCGCGAAATGGTGAAATCGGCGAAGAAGCGCCGCAAGAAGGACGAGGAGAACAACGCCGACCCGCAGTTCTTCCTGAACCGCCTCGTGCCGATCTTCCCCGAGCTGCGCGACGAGATGAACGAGGAGCGCATCGTGTACGGGCAGGTGCGCCCGGCGATTTTCGCAAAGGAGAAGGTCGCCCCGAAGTGCGAGCAGCTCGCGCTGCACTATAAGGACAGCGAGCCGATGAAGCGCCTGTGCACCGTGCTGTGCGAGATGTACGGCGCCGGCGATATGGATACCCGCGCGGTCATCCAGTTCGGCGTGCTCAACAACATCGGGGACGCGGCGATTCAGAGCATCATCGAGAACTTTACGGAGGGCTGCGACCTTCAGAAGGTCTATAAGCACTCGAGAAAGCTGATCGGCAAGAAGATCAAGCCCGAGAAGCAGAAGAAGCAGAAGAAGGTCGAGGCCCGTCTGAACGGCTGAAAAACCGCATGAAATTTGCAAAATAGCCCTTGACAGAGCGGCGTGCCCTATGGTATGATAGGTACACCTCAGTATAGGGGCTATTTTTTTGCGCCTATTTTTTATGAGGGAGGCTGGGGCTGAACCCCAAATTTATTCCGTAAAACGGAGGTGCCGTCATGAGAGTAAAAGTCGTAATGGCCTGCACAGAGTGCAAGCAGCGCAATTACAACACGAAGAAGAACAAGAAGAATGATCCCGACAGACTTGAGATGAACAAGTACTGCAGATTCTGCAAGAAGCATACGCTCCACAGAGAGACGAAGTAAAGCGAGGGTAATATGGCCGAAACAACGAAAAAAGAAAACGGCTTTGTTCGCTTTATCAAGAAGGCTGGAAAGTTTTTCAAGGACTGCAAGGGCGAGATCAAAAAGATCGTGTGGCCCGCGCCGAATACCGTTTTTAAAAACGTCGGCGTCGTGCTCGTCACGATCATCGTTCTGGCGATCTTCATCTTCCTGCTGGATACCGTCTTCATGAATCTGCTCGGCCTCGTCATGGAAGTGGCGAAGTAAGCGCGTTGATTTAGAAGCGGAGGAAACGAAATGTCGGACGAAGCAAGATGGTACGTTGTTCATACCTATTCCGGGTATGAAAACAAGGTCGCGTCAAATCTCGAGAAAACGGTGGAAAACCACCAGCTTCAGGATTTGATCCATGAGATCCGCGTGCCCACGGAAAAGGTTCTCGAGGTTGGTTCCAACGGAAAGACCAAGGAAGTGGAGCGCAAGATTTTTCCGGGCTACGTCATCGTCAAGATGATTCTCACGGATGAATCCTGGTACGCGGTGCGGAACATCCGCGGCTGCACGGGCTTCGTCGGCCCGTCGTCAAAGCCGATTCCGCTCACGGCCGAAGAGGTCGAGCGCCTCGGCGTTGAAACGCGGAACGTGGAGGTCTCCTACAAGGTCGGTGACAGCGTCCAGATCACCGACGGCCCGCTCGAGGGCTTTATCGGGACGGTGGACGAGATCGATATCGATAAGAATCGCATCCGCGTCACGGTTTCGATGTTTGGGCGCGAAACGCCGGTTGATCTTGAGCTTGATCAGGCTGAACCGGTCGATTGATTACGGTAAACTGCGGGTCTCCGCTTTTTATTGAGGGGGATATCCCCCTGTGGGAGGAGCGTCCAAATTCAAACCGGACGTTCCGCCAGCAACCACGAATTTTGGAGGTGCAAAAAAATGGCTCAGAAGGTTACGGGCTTTATTAAGCTCCAGATACCTGCCGGTAAAGCTACTCCGGCGCCACCGGTCGGACCGGCTCTCGGTCAGCACGGTGTTAACATCATGGCATTTACGAAGGAATTCAACGAGCGCACCAAGGGCGATGTGGGTCTTGTGATCCCGGTCGTCATCACGGTTTACGCGGACCGTTCCTTTACCTTTGTAACAAAGACGCCGCCGGCAGCCGTTCTCATCAAGAAGGCGTGCGGCATCGAAACCGCTTCGGGCACACCGAACAAGACCAAGGTCGCAAAGATTACCCGCGAGCAGGTAAAGAAGATCGCCGAGCAGAAAATGCCCGATCTCAACGCGGCATCCGTCGAGAGTGCGATGAGCATGATCGCCGGCACGGCGCGCAGCATGGGCATCGAAGTTGTAGATTGATTTTACCCGGGTGGGAGGAAACTCTCTGAGAATCCGATATTCACCACTTTAGGAGGAACTTGAATGAAACACGGTAAAAAGTATGTCGAAGGCGCAAAGCTGATCGAGCGCAGCCGTCTTTATGATACGGAAGAAGCGCTTGAGCTCTGCATAAAGACAGGTACAGCAAAGTTCGACGAGACCGTTGAAGTCCATGTAAAGCTGGGCGTTGACGGCCGTCATGCGGACCAGCAGGTCCGCGGCGCGATTGTTCTGCCGCACGGCACGGGTAAGTCCGTCCGCGTGCTCGCAATCTGCAAGCCGGAGAAGGAAGAGGAAGCCCGCAATGCCGGCGCCGAGTATGTCGGCGGCAACGACATGATCCAGAAGATCCAGTCCGAAGGCTGGATGGATTTTGACGTCGTCGTCACCACCCCGGACATGATGGGTATGGTCGGCCGCCTCGGTAAGGTGCTTGGCCCGCGCGGCCTCATGCCGAACCCGAAGGCCGGTACGGTTACGCCGGATATCGCCCGTGCCATCACGGAGGCGAAGGCCGGTAAGATCGAGTACCGCCTCGACAAGACGAACATCATCCACTGCCCGATCGGCAAGGTCTCCTTCGGCGCAGAGAAGCTGCTCGCAAACTTCACCACCCTGCTCGACGCGATCAACAAGGCGAAGCCGGCTGCTGCGAAGGGCCAGTACATTCGCTCCTGCGTTGTGGCCGCCACGATGGGCCCCGGCGTCAAGATCAACCCGAACAAGGTCGGCTGATCCGTTTTCTGAAAAAAGCCTTGACAGGCTCTCTCTGTCATGCTATAATAATTAAGCTGTTTTCACCAGAGACAGCAGGTGCCAGTACAAACCAAGGGTTTGCGGCGTAAAACGGTTCCCGTGCCTGCCGAGGAGAGAGTAAAGCAAGGAAACGCTTCCGCTTGAGAAGCGCTGTTTTCAGGCTGTTTACGCCCCTCTGCAAACGCGGAGGGGCGTTTTTGCATGCAAATATGCTATTTCACATTGTCGGAGGTGAAACGAATTGCCCAGTCAGAAAATTTTGGAGCAGAAGCAGGCACAGGTCGCGGCGCTCACCGAAGAGCTGAAGAACAGCGTTACCGGCGTTATCGTCAATTATGAGGGTATCAACGTCGAGGACGACACGAAGCTCAGAAAGTCTCTCCGCGAGGCCGGCTGCAAATATCAGGTCGTCAAGAACACACTCCTCTCCCGCGCGCTCAAGGAAGCGGGCATCGAAGGGCTCGACAGCGTTCTCGAGGGCACGACCGCCATCGCGATGAGCGAGAGCGATTATGCCGCGGGCGCAAAGATCCTTTCCGAGTATGCGGAGAAGGCTGCGAAGGCGAACAAGAAGTTTGCGGTGAAGGCGGGCTTCATCGACGGTTCCGCGGTGGACGCGGCCGGCGTTGACGCGCTTGCCAAGCTGCCCAGCAAGGAAGTGCTCATTGCGCAGGTTCTCGGCGGCTTCAACGCGCCGATTCAGGGCTTTGCCAATGTCATGAGCGGTACGATCCGCGGCCTCGCTGTCGCGCTCAACGCGATCTGCGAGCAGAAGGCGGCCGCCGCCGAATAATTCGCCCAGCGAATTAAAGAAACAAATTTAAAAACGATTATTTTTAACGGAGGTTCATACCATGTCTGAGAAGGTTACAAATCTTATTGAAGAAGTAAAGGCTCTTACCGTTCTCGAGCTCTCCGAGCTCGTCAAGGCTCTCGAAGAGGAGTTCGGCGTTTCCGCTGCTGCTCCGGCTGCTGTCGCTGTTGCCGCTCCGGCTGCTGCTGCTCCGGCTGCTGAAGAGAAGACCGAGTTCGACGTTATCCTCAAGTCCGCTGGCGCGAACAAGATCAACGTCATCAAGGTTGTCAAGGAAGCTACCGGCCTCGGCCTGAAGGAAGCTAAGGCTCTCGTTGACGAGGCTCCGAAGGCTGTTAAGGAAGGCATCTCCAAGGACGACGCTGAGGCGCTCAAGACGAAGCTCACCGAGGCTGGCGCAGAGGTCGAGGTTAAGTAATTTCGTTTCCGACAAAATCGAACCGCAGAAGCAGGGCAACCCGCTTTTGCGGTTCTTTTTTTGCGCCCAAATGCCAATGCCGCGGTTTCCCACAGATCGGGGCGCGAAGCGATACGACGCCGCAAAGCAGGCGGCGAATTGCCTTTGGATCACGAGGCGCGGTTCTTGCCCGCGTATGCCGGCGGCAAATTACCTCATGCGTTCGGTTATATCCGCAGGCTCCCCCCTACAAGCCCGCGTCCCTGCACCGCTTCCCGCAGAGCACGCGGCTGGCGGGCGGGGAATAGTCCCGCGGCGCGCACAAAATCGCCGGTGCATTCTGCCTGTGCCCCCCGATGGCAAATCACCCTGCGCGTCCGGCTGCGTCCGTCAGCTTCCTGTTCTGGCATTCTGCGCCGCACCCCGCACGGTTTTCCACAGAGTATGCGGCCGCCGGGCAAGGGGGGAGGCTTGCGGCGATTCACACACGAAATCGCCGCGCTGGATTTTATCTGTATTTCTGGCGGCACACCGGCATCCTGCGCCGCTCGATTATATTCGCTGGTTCTCGCGCGCTCAATTACTTTCGTCGGGTTTTACCCCGCAAGCCCGCGCCAACTGTTTACAATTTATCCATTGTTTTTTGATACGCGGTCTGCTAAAATATTTCAAAGATGAACAATTCAATTTTAAACTGTTGAATTGTGAATATAATTTGAACAAGGGAGGTCATGCAATGCGAGGGGAATGGGTAGATGCGGCGTATGTGTTCGACGGCTTCATCGCCTCGCGGATGGATGTGCTGCACCGCGCCATGCGCGTGCGGCTGCGGGCGATGGCAGAGGCACTCGGCGTCCCGGCGAAGCATCTGGAGCTCGTGATGATCATCGCTTCGGCGGAGGCCGATACGGCAGGGGAAATCGCGAAGCAGCTCGGCGTTTCGCGCTCGCTTCTGAGCAAGAACGTCGAGGAGGCGGTGCGGGCGGGCTACATCGAAACCGCACAGGACCCGGCGGACCGCCGGGTGGTGCGCCTGCGTCTTACGCCGCAGGCACAAGAGATCGCCGAACGCTGCAAAACGGTGCGGCAGGATTTCTACAGGGACATCTGCGCCGGCATCGGCAGCGAGGAGCTGGACGTATTCCTGCATGTTATGCAGAGAATTTGGAAGAATATTGACGGCATCACGGCGCGCGCGGAAAGCGCCGCGGTGCACAGAAAAGGAGATCGGTGACCATATGAAATTGCTCGGCAAATATTTAAAGCCGTTCGCACTGCCGGTGCTGCTCAGCATTCTGCTGCTGTTCGGGCAGGCGATGTGCGATCTGACGCTGCCGAACCTGATGAGCGACATCGTCAACACGGGCATCCAGCAGGGCGGCATCGACGAAGCCCTGCCGGCGGTGATGAACGCCTCGGGCGAGGAACTGCTCGCGGCCTTTATGGATGAAAAGGACGAGGCGGCGTTCCGCGCGGCTTACACGCCGGTGGAAAAGGGCGGCGCCCGCGAGGCGGCGCTCGAGAAGGACTACACGGCGATCGGCGATGTGCAGGCGGTCGAACTGA
>URQJ01000082.1 GCA_900549945.1 uncultured Oscillospiraceae bacterium | reverse complement strand
CGAGGCCCGCCTGCGGCTGATCGACACGGTCGCCGCGAACCTGCGCGCCTACCTCGCCGGGCGCCCGGTCAACGTCGTCTCCTGATGTGTGCGGCCGCGTATTTCCCCCGCCTTTTCGCTTTTCCGCAGAAAAGAGCAAAAGGCGAGAAAAAATCTCGCCTTTTGCTCTCTTTTGGGGAGGAGTTGTATTGAAAAGTCGCGGTAAATCCTTACCGCAGAGCTCGTAATCATTGACTACGCCTTTATTATAGCGACCGGAATATCGATTGTCAATATTTTTTTAGACAATCTACCTTTTGCCTGTCTCACACAAAGTTTACCCCATAAAAATATACATATTCACCATAGTTTTTGCACATTTCAGGCGCGTGAAACATCACACCGGTTGTAAAACCAAAAATATTTCGTCGATGAACCCTGCGTTTCCCGCCCCTTCAAGCCGAATGTTTCACCGGAGGTTTTTACATGATCAGGAAAAACGATATTTTTGAGGCCGAAATCACGGCTATGACCGCCGAGGGCAGCGGCATCTGCCGCGCGGAGGGGATGGCCGTCTTTGTGCCGGGCACCGCTATCGGCGACCGCTGCACCGTGCGCGCCGTCAAGGTTTTGAAGAAGTACGCCTTCGGCCGGCTTGAAAAGCTGCTTCAGCCGTCGCCCGACCGCATCGCGCCGGACTGCCCCGTCTCCGCGCAGTGCGGCGGCTGTGTGTACCGGCACATCCGCTACGAAGCGGAGCTTCAGATCAAAGAGCAGCGCGTGCGCGACGCGCTCGAGCGCATCGGCGGCCTGCGGGATTTTAAGCTCGAGCCGATCCTCGCTGCGCCGGACCGCTGCCGCTACCGCAACAAGTGCCAGCTTCCCATCGGCCTTTCCAAGGACGGCGCCTTGCAGCTCGGCTTTTACGCCGTCAATTCTCACCGCATCGTGGACACGCAAAGCTGCCTCTTACAGCCCGAAGCGTTCGACCGCGCCGCGGCCGCGTTCCGCAGATGGCATGCAGCCTCCGGCGAAAGTGTCTACGACGAGGCGGCGCACAGCGGCGTGCTGCGGCACCTGTACATGCGCCGCGGCGAAAAGAGCGGCGAGATGGTGGTCTGCGTCGTCATAAACGGCGCCGCGCTGCACGAGGAGGCGCTGCTCGTCGAGCTGCTGCGCGCGGCCGTGCCGGAGCTCACCGGCGTGCTGCTCAACATTAACCGCGAGAAAACGAACGTCGTGCTCGGGAAAAACAGCCGCACGCTCTGGGGCAAGGCCGCGATCACCGACACGCTCTGCGGCCTCGAATTCGAGATTGCGCCGCACGCCTTTTATCAGGTGAACCGCACGCAGGCCGAGCGCCTCTACGGCAAGGCCGCCGAATACGCGGCGCTGACCGGCTCGGAAACGCTGCTCGACCTCTACTGCGGCACGGGCACGATCGGCCTTTCTATGGCAAAAGACGCGAAAAAGATCATCGGCGCGGAGATCGTGCCGGCCGCCGTCGAAAATGCGCGGCGCAACGCCGAGCGCAACGCCGTCCAAAACGCGGAATTCCTCTGCGCCGATGCGGCCGAGGCTGCAAAGATCCTGTTCGAGCGTGGCGAAAAGCCGGACGTCATCGTGATCGATCCGCCGCGCAAGGGCTGCGACAGTGCCCTGATCGCGACGATCGCGGCGATGCGCCCGAAGCGCGTCGTCTACGTCTCGTGCGACCCGGCCACGCTCGCGCGCGACCTGAAACTGTTCGGCGAAAACGGCTACAAAACCGACGCCGCCGCCCCCGTCGATATGTTCCCCGGCACCGCGCATGTAGAGACGGTTGCGCGGCTGGCACGCACCGCACCGTAAAACCGCATTCATTTACACACCTTGCTTAGAAAGTTGAACCGGCTATCCAGAAAGGAGCTTATTTATGCGTTTTCGAAATAAAAGAACCGAAGAAATTAAAAATGCCTATTCGCTGGAGATTCGCGGAGACAAGGCTTGTGTGCGCTTCACTGAGAACGGAAAAGAATATGCCTACAACAAGGACAACATCGAAGTGCTGGACGAAACCGGCGCTGAACCGAATTCCCGTTCTTTTACCGTCTACCGCCTAAACAAGAGCTGTTATAAGTGCGGCAAGACGACTTCCGTCCTCACCTATATCGTTTTCAGCGACGATACGAACGAAGACGTCACCTTCCCCTGGGACAAAAAACGGCTGCTGAAAAACCAGAATGTCTTCGCCCATATTCAGGACCCGAGCATCGAATACTACGGTCTGAAGATTGTCGGCGACGACGACACACTTGACCAGCTCATCATGCAAAAATATCCAAGTAAAATTCAGACACGATACAGTAAAACACAAATGCGTTCTTATGCCATGAACCTTTGCGACCATTGCGGCGCCACACAGGGACAGAATTTCATCTATCGCCAAATTAACGAACTCATTAAAGAAATGCAGCCTATTGAAAAATTGGAATAACGGCATGCCGTACTGCATGTGCCAGAATCAGACAAGGAAAAGAGGGCACCGCCATGAACCGAACTGAATTTTTCGCCCATGTACGCGAGTATTTTGGGATAGAACCGGAATATCCGTGGCCGGACGAACCGGGGTACGCCGTGCTGCGCCATCCCACAAACCAGAAGTGGTTCGCGCTTGTCATGGACGTGCCGCGGGACAAGCTCGGGCTTTCCGGAACGGATGCACTCGACATCGTGAACCTGAAATGCGACCCGCTGCTCAGCGGCATGCTGCACAGCCGCCCGGGCTTCTTCCCCGCCTACCACATGAACAAGGAACACTGGGTCAGCATCGCGCTGGATGGCTCGGTCGGCGCCGAAGAGCTTTGGGCGCTGCTCGCCGAGAGCTTTGCGCGCACCGCGCCGAAGGTGCGTGCAAGGCGTGCCGCCAAAAAGCCGAAGGGGGAGCTGGGATGAGCGCGCCGCAAATCGCACGCCTTCTCCATGAAATACGGCGCACGCACACGGAGATCCTCGGTGAAAACCTCGTCGGCCTCTACCTGCACGGGTCGATCGCGTTCGGCTGCTTCAACCCGCAGAAGAGCGACGTCGACTATATCGCGGCCGTTCGGGAGCCGCTCGCGCCCGATACCCGCCTCCGGCTGCTCGAGGCCGTATACCGGTTGAACCGGGAGGCGCCGGCAAAGGGCCTTGAAATGAGCGCCGTGCTGCTGCAATACTGCCGGGATTTTGTCTACCCCACGCCGTTTGAGCTGCACTTTTCAAACGCGCACCGCAGCGCCTACGCGCGCGACCCAAGCGGCTTTGCCGCGGCGATGTGCGGCACGGACCCCGACCTCGCGGCGCACTTCACGGTGCTCCGGCACAAGGGAATCGCGCTGTGCGGCCCGCCGGTGTCAAGCATTTTCGGCGCCGTCCCGTGGGAGAATTACCTCGACAGCATCTGCGCCGACATTGCAGACGCTGAAACCGCTGTGCAGAGCGACCCGGTCTACGTGCTTTTGAACCTGTGCCGCGTGCTCGCCGCCGTGCGGGAAAAACGCGTGCTCTCGAAGGCCGAGGGCGGCGCGTGGGGGCTTTCGCATCTGGAGCCCCAATATGCGCCGCTGCTGCGCGGAGCTTTGGAAGCCTACCGGACCGGCGGCGTCTTTGAGCCGGACGGCAAACTGGTCGCCGCGTTCTGCCGGCGCGTTCTCGGCGAGATCCGCACGGGAAGAAAGGAAAATACCATATGAACGACCGAAACGCTGTACTAGAGCAGGTGCACCGCCTGCTTGCGGCCTATAAAGCCGGGCGGCTGGGCGGCGAGGCGATGCCTGAAGACGAAAACCCGCACCTCAACCCCGCCTCCGGCGAAAACTACCTGTATTTTACGCTGCCGATGGCGCTCAATTACCAGCGCAATTCCTACCGGCTGTGGGAATGCGCCAACCGGATGTATGCCGACCCCGCCGGACGGGCGCTGTTCGATCCTGTCCGCGTCATGCAGACGGACGAAGAAACGCTGCGCCGTATTCTGGTGCAGTACAGGGTCGCCCTGCAGCCGAACCGACACCCCGCCATCTGGAAAACGCTCTGCCGCACGATTGCGGAGCAGTTCGGCGGCGACCTGCGGGTCTTTCTCGCGCAGAACCATTTCCGCGTATCCAAGATTAAGGCGCATATCGCGGCGCACAAGAAAGACTTCCCCTATCTCGGCGGCATCAAAATCTGCAATTACTGGCTGCACGTGCTCGAAGCCTATACCGACTGCCGCTTTTCCGACCGGGAAAACATCTCGATCGCGCCGGATACGCACGTTCTGCAATCGAGCGTGCGGCTCGGCGTGCTCACGGAGGAAGAGCGCAGCCGCGGCGATGCGCAGGCGCTTGCCGCCGCCCGCTGGTCGGCGCTTCTCGAAGGCTCGGGCCTGCTGCCGACCGATCTGCACACGCCGCTTTGGCTGTGGAGCCGCGGCGGCTTTAAAGCGGATATAGAAACAGAACCGGAAAGGAAATCAGAATGGAAAACAACACGATCGTAACGCTGAAGCCCGGCGAGGGCCGCAGCTTTAAGGCCGGCGGGCTCTGGATCTACGACAACGAGATCGCCGCAATTCAGGGCACGTTCAAAAACGGCGCAGTCGTCTCCGTGCAGGACGCGAACGGCTACCCGCTCGGCCGCGGCTTCATCAACCAGAATTCGAAGATCCGCATCCGCATGCTGACGCGCGGCAGCGCGCAGGAAATCGACGACGCGTTTCTCGAAAGGCGCGTGCGCGCCGCGTGGGAATACCGCAAAAGAACCGTGGATACCGCCGCCTGCCGCGTGATCTTCGGCGAGGCGGATTTCCTGCCCGGCCTCGTCGTCGATAAATTTTCCGACGTGCTCGTCGTCGAATCGCTCGCGCTCGGCATCGACAAGATGAAGCTGCGCATCGTCGAGCTGCTCAAAAAGGTGCTCGCCGAGGACGGCGTCGAGATCCGCGGCGTGTACGAACGCAGCGACGCGAAGGAGCGCCTCAAGGAGGGTATGGACCGCGTGAAGGGCTTCATCGGCCCGGAATTTGACACCGACGTTGAGATCACCGAGAACGGCGTGCGCTACATCGTCGACGTCAAGGACGGCCAGAAAACCGGCTTCTTCCTCGACCAGAAGTACAACCGCCTCGCGATCCAGCGGCTCTGCCGGGGCGCCGAGGTGCTCGACTGCTTCACGCATACCGGCTCCTTCGCGCTGAACGCCGGCATTGCGGGCGCAAGGCACGTGCTCGGCGTGGACGCTTCCGACCTCGCGGTCGCGCAGGCCGCGAAAAACGCGGCGCTGAACGGCCTCTCCGGCACCGTCGAATTCCGCTGCGCCGATGTTTTCGACCTGCTCCCCGCGCTCGAAAGCGAGGGAAAGCAGTACGACGTTGTGATCCTCGACCCACCCGCCTTCACGAAGTCGAAAAGCTCCGTAAAAAACGCCGTGAAGGGCTACCGCGAAATCAACCTGCGCGGCATGAAGCTCGTGCGCGACGGCGGCTTCCTCGCCACCTGCTCCTGCTCGCACTACATGAACGCCGAGCTCTTCGCACAGACGATCGGTCAGGCCGCGCGCGCCGCGCACTGCCGCCTTCGGCAGGTGGAGTTCCGCACGCAGGCGCCGGACCACCCGATCCTCTGGAGCGCCGACGAATCGTACTACCTGAAGTTCTACATCTTCCAGATATGCCGGTCATTCTGACAGAAATCCCCGCGGCATCCGGACCGCCGCGAAAACAGCGCCCGGCAAAATACCCCAGCGCAGCATTCCCCGCGCAGTAAGGAACGTGATTTAAAATGAGACTCATCACCGATCTCAGCTCGGACAACATCAAGGGCCTTGTATGGTCGCTCGCCATCCCCTCCATGCTCTCGCAGCTCGTCAGCGTTTTGTACAGCATTGTGGACCGCATGTACATCGGCAATATCCCCGGCTATGGCGAAACGGCGCTCGCGGGCGTCGGCGTATGCGGGCCGATCGTCACGCTGATTTCGTCGTTCGCCTTTCTCGTCGGCATCGGCGGCTCGCCGCTCGTGAGCATCAAGCTCGGCGAGGGCAAGGTTCGCGACGCGAAAAAGGTCGTGGCAAACTGCTTCGTCTTTCTCCTCGCGCTCTCCGTGCTCGTCACGATTCTGGCCTTCATCTTCCGCCGCCCGATCCTCATCACCTTCGGCGCCTCCGAGGCGCTGTATCCCTACGCCGAATCGTACTTTTCGATCTACCTGCTCGGCACGGTCTTTGCACTGATCGCGACGGGTATGAACCAGTTCATCATCACGCAGGGCTTCAGCAAAAACGGCATGCTCTCCGTTCTGATCGGCGCGGTCGCAAACATCATCCTAGACCCGATTTTCATCTTCGTCTTTGATATGGGCGTCGCCGGCGCCGCGATCGCCACGGTCATCTCGCAGATCGCAAGCTGCGCCTATGTGCTCTGGTTCCTGCTCAGCGGCAATGTCATCGTGCCGATCACCTTCGGCGGCTACGACCTCAAGATCATCGGGCGCGTCACAATGATCGGCATGAGCTCGTTCCTCATCATCCTCTTCGACAACGTGATGCTGATCTCCCTCAACATGATGCTGCAGAGCCGCGGCGGCGAGGGCTACGGCGATATGCTGCTGACCTGCAACACGATCGTGCAGAGCTTCGAGCTTTTGATCACGATGCCGCTCGGCGGCCTGACGATGGGCACGCAGACAATTCTCGGCTACAATCTCGGCGCGCGAAGGCCGGATAAGATTCTAAAGGCGCAGCGGATCATCTTCCTGATGGCCGCCGCATTCTGCGCGGTCATGTTCCTCGCCGCCCAGTTTATCCCGCAGGTTTTCGCGCGCATTTTCACGCAGAATCCCGAATACATTGATATGACGGCGCGGCTGATCCGCATCTACACGCTCGGCACGATCACACTCGCGATTCAGTACGCGATCGTGGACGGCTTCACCGGCATGGGCATGGTGAAAATCGCGCTGCCGCTCTCGGTTTTCCGCAAGATCGTCTTTTTCGCCTGCATCTTTATTCTGCCGGTCTTTTTCCCGATCGAGAATATTTTCTGGTGCGAGGCGATTTCCGACATCTTCCCGCCGCTCATTTCGCTCACCGTCTATCTCCTTACGATCAAGCGCGTCATCCGGCGCGGCCCGGCGCCGAAGCGCGCGGCTTGAAACCCCGCTTCAAACGTGCTATACTGAATGCAGGCAATTTATTCAGCAGAAAGGCTCGGTGGTTTTTATGGCTCTTCACTCTGTCCCCTATGATTCGCTTTCATTGAACCCGTTCACAAAGCTCGGGCAGGATTGGGCCCTCGTGACGGCCGGCGACGCATCCGGCTTCAACACGATGACCGTCTCCTGGGGCGCGCTCGGCTACATCTGGAACAGGCCGACCGTGACCGTCTACATCCGCCCGCAGCGCTACACGAAGGAATTTCTCGACAGCGGCGATACCTTCACGCTTTCGTTCTACCCGGCAGCACTGAAAAATACGCTCGGGTATCTCGGCAAGGTCTCGGGCCGCAGTGAGAACAAGGTGGAAAAATCCGGCCTGACGCCGGTTTTCGCGAACGGTTCCGTTTATTTCGAGGAGGCCGAGCTCGTGCTCGTCTGCCGCAAGCTGAGCCGCACGCCGCTTCCGGCCTCGGATTTCATCGACGGGGCGATCGACGGAAAATTTTACCCCGAAAAGGACTACCACGAGATGTACATCGCCGAAATTACCGATGTGCTCGTCCCATAAAAACTCACGCGCAGCCTGAAACCCGGCTGCGCGTGAGTTTTGCCCGGAATCCCGACCAAAAAAACCGCGGAAATTTCGGCGCTTTGCCGGTCGATTTCGCGTGCGCGGTGTGGTATCTTGGAAAAACACAGGATTTTTGAAAAGGAAGTGCACCCCACCATGACACAGGAAACCATGCGCGGGCAGCTTCGTGCGCTCGGCATATCTCCGGGCGACGTGCTGTTCGTCCATTCATCGATGAAAGCAATCGGGACGCCGCTCCCGCCCGAAGCCGTACTGGAAACGCTCTACGAAGCCGTTTGCCCCGGCGGCACACTGCTGCTGCCGGCCTTCACATACGAGACCGTCACGCCGGAGACCCCCGTGTTCGACAGCCGGGAGAGCGAGCCGTGCGTCGGCCTGCTGCCGCGCACCTTTTTCCGCATGCCCGGCGTCGTGCGCAGCATCCACCCCACGCATTCGGTC
>URQJ01000081.1 GCA_900549945.1 uncultured Oscillospiraceae bacterium | reverse complement strand
GTCCGAGGTCTCCGCCGTGCCGTCGGCAGCGCCCGCGCCGGCGGTCATCGACGAGAATTACGTGCAGCTCGAGGACTGGGCGCTTGTGCTCGTCAACGACACTGTCGCGCTGCCGGCGGACTTTGAGGTTGCGCCGACGCTTTACGGCAGCGAGCAGGTCAATTCCAAGATCTATTCGGCACTGAGCGATATGCTCGCCGCCGCCGCGGCCGATGGCATTCAGGACATCTGGGTGGCCTCGGCCTACCGCAGCGTGGAGGATCAGGAGAGCATTCTGGAAAGTGCCATCCAGAACCGTATGCGCGATTACGGCATGACGCGCGAGGAGGCGGAGCAGAACGCGCTTTTGACAATTCAGGAGCCGGGGCACAGCGAGCACCACACGGGCCTCGCCGTGGACTTCAACAACGTGGCGAGCGATTTTGAGGAAACGGACGCCTACGCGTGGCTGATGGAAAACGCGGAAAACTACGGCTTTGTCAAGCGCTATCCGGCGGACAAGGAGGACATCACCGGCATCGACTACGAGTGCTGGCACTTCCGCTACGTGGGGCGCGACAACGCCATCGCGATGAACGACCTCAACATGTGCCTCGAGGAATATGTGCTCTACCTGAAGAATCAGGCGTAAAGACAGGGGAAAGGCGGGGAAAACGCGCTTTTCCCCGATTTTTTTATTGCAAATTTTGCGCGGCGGTTATATAATAAACTCTATATATTGGTATTCTGACAGGATTGGTGATTTTTATGGTACGCACACGCTTTGCGCCGAGCCCGACCGGCTTCATGCACGTCGGCAACCTCAGAACGGCGCTGTACGAGTATCTCGTCGCGAAATCGCAGGGCGGCACCTTTGTGCTGCGCATCGAGGATACGGACCAAGAGCGCTACGTGGAGGGCGCGACCGATGTGATCTACCGCACGCTGCAGCAGGTGGGCCTCAAGCACGACGAGGGTCCGGATGTCGGCGGCGCATACGGCCCGTATATCCAAAGCGAGCGCAAGGCGCTCTATAAGCCCTACGCGGAGCAGCTCGTCAGAGAGGGCAAGGCGTACTACTGCTTCTGCACGAAGGAGCGCCTCGAATCGATCCACACGGCGGATTCTTTCGGCGGCTACGACCGCCACTGCCGCGACCTGCCGCAGGAGGAAGTGCAGCGCCTGCTCGACGCGGGCACGCCGCACGTCATCCGCCAGAAAATGCCGCTCGACGGCGCGACCTCGTTTGAGGATGCGGTGTACGGCACGATCACGATCGAGAATAAGGAGATCGAGGACCAGATCCTGCTGAAGTCGGACGGCTACCCGACGTACAATTTTGCAAATGTCATCGACGACCACCTGATGCACATCACGTACGTCGTGCGCGGCTGCGAGTATCTGACCTCCACGCCGAAGTACAATTTGCTCTACGAGGCGTTCGGCTGGGAGAAGCCGACCTACGTGCACCTGCCGCTGATCATGGGCAAAAACGAGGACGGCTCGGTTTCAAAGCTCTCAAAGCGCCACGGCTCCACGAGCTTTCAGGGGCTGCTCGACGAGGGCTACCTCGCCCCGGTCATCACGAATTACATCGCGCTGCTCGGCTGGTGCCCGAAGGACAATCAGGAGATCTTTACGCTCGAGGAGCTCGAAAAGGCGTTCTCGATCGACGGCATCAGCAAGTCGCCGGCCGTTTTCGACTACGACAAGCTGCTGTGGTTCAACGGCGAATACATCCGCAGCATGGACGCGGAGACGTTCCGCGAAAACGCGATGCCGCAGTACCGCGCGGTGTTCGGTGATGCGGAAAAGCCTTGGGATGTGCTCGACGCGATCTTGCAGCCGCGCATCTCGAAATTCAGCGAGATTCCGGCGCTGCTCTCGTTCTTTAAGGCGCTGCCCGACTATGCCGCCGACCTCTTTGTGAACAAGAAGAGCAAGACGAACCTCGAAAATTCCCCCGAAATGCTGAAAGCGGCGATAGAGACGCTCGGGCAGCTCGGCGACTGGCAGATCGACTCGATTCACGCGGCGCTGATCGAGCTCGCGCAGCAGCTCGGCGTTAAGAACGGCACGCTGCTCTGGCCCGTGCGCATCGCGGCGGCGGGCCAGACCGTCACCCCCGGCGGCGCGATGGAGATTCTCGCCGTGCTCGGCCGCGACGAGGCGCTGCGCCGCCTTGCCGTCGGCCTCGAAAAACTGACAGCAGCCCGATAATTTCTGAAAGGTACGGTTACAAATATGAGTGAAGAAATCAAAAAAGAACCGGCTGTGTCCAGCACCAGCTTTATCGATGATTTCGTCATCGAGGATATCGCGGAGGGCGGCCGCTGCGCCGGCATGACGGTGCACACGCGCTTCCCGCCGGAGCCGAACGGCTACCTGCACATCGGCCACGCCAAGGCGATCTACGTCGATTTCGGCACGGCGGAGCGCTTCAATGGCATCTGCAACCTGCGCATGGACGACACGAACCCCACGAAGGAGGACGTCGAGTACGTCGATGCGATCAAGGAGGACATCCGCTGGCTCGGCTACGACTGGGACGACCGCTTCTATTACGCCTCCGATTATTTCGAGAAGATGTACGAGGCGGCGGAGGAGCTGATCGAAAAGGGCCTCGCCTACGTCTGCGAGCTGACGCCCGAGGAGATGCGCGAAAAGCGCGGCGACCTCATGACGCCGGCCGAAAGCCCCTACCGCGACCGCCCGAAGGCGGAGAGCCTCGACCTGTTCCGGCGCATGCGCGCGGGCGAATTTGCGGACGGCCGCATGACGCTTCGCGCAAAGATCGACCTTGCCTCCGGCAATTTCAATATGCGCGACCCGGTCATCTACCGCATCAACCGCCTGCCGCACCACCGCACCGGCGACAAGTGGTGCATCTACCCGATGTACGATTTTGCGCACCCGATCGAGGATGCGCTCGAGCATATCACGCACTCGCTCTGTTCTCTCGAGTTTGAGGACCACCGCCCGCTGTACGACTGGGTGATCGAGAACGTGACGCTGCCCTCGAAGCCGCGCCAGATCGAGTTCGCGCGTCTGGGCATCAACAACACCGTCATGAGCAAGCGCAAGCTGCGCGCGCTTGTGGAGGGCGGCTATGTCAGCGGGTGGGACGACCCGCGCATGCCGACGCTCTGCGGCCTGCGCCGCCGCGGCTACACGCCGGCGGCTATCCGCAATTTCAGCGAGCGCAACGGCGTTTCAAAGGTGAATTCCACGGTCGAATACAGCTTCCTCGAACACTGCCTGCGCGAGGACCTGAACCTGACCGCCAAGCGCGTCATGGGCGTTCTGGAGCCTGTCAAGCTGATCCTCACGAATTACCCCGAGGACCGCACGGAGACGTTTCAGGTGGAAAACAACCCGAACCGCCCTGAGGACGGCACGCGCACGGTCACGTTCGGCCGCGAGCTGTATGTGGAGGCGGAGGACTTCCTCCCGGAGCCGGTGTCGAAGTACAAGCGCTTGTATCCGAACGGCCCCGAATGCCGCTTGAAGGGCACGTACCTGATCCGCTGTACGGGCTATAAGGCCGGGGCGGACGGCCAAGTCGAGGAGATCTATGCCGAGTATGACCCCGAGAGCCGCGGCGGCAACCCGGCGGACGGCCGCAAGGTCAAGGGCGCGACGATCCACTGGGTCGATGCGAAGAACGCCGTAGACGCCGAGGTGCGCCTCTACGACAACCTCTTCACCGTGGAGGATCCGAACGCCGGCGATTTCCTCGAGCTTCTGAACCCCGATTCGCTCAGGGTACTCGAGGGCTGCAAGGTGGAGCCGGGCCTCAGCGCCGCAAAGCCGGGCGAGAGCTTCCAGTTCATGCGTCAGGGCTATTTCTGCGCGGACAGCCGCGATTCGAGTGCGGAGCACCTCGTTTTCAACCGCTCCGTCTCGCTTAAGGACAGCTTTAAAAAGTAAGCGGCCTTCGCCCGCGCGGGCGAGCGCTGCGTAAATCGATTCTATAGAGCAAGGGCCGCGGCAGTGCGGTCTTTTGCTTTATGCGGGAGGAAAAGAGCATGGATGCGCGCATCATTTTGATTTCCGGCGCCTGCGGCACGGGCAAAACGACCGTTGTCCGGCTTCTGGCGGAGCGAGCGGCCGCCGCACGGGCGGTGCACCTGCACACCGACGATTTCTACGGCTGCATCCGCAAGGGCTATATCCCGCCGTGGCAGGCGGGCAGCAAGGCGCAGAACGAGACGGCCTCGGCGGCCGCAGCCGCTGCCGCGGAGCAGTTCGCGGCCGGCGGCTTTGAGGTCTATGTGGACGGCGTGATCGGTCCGTGGCTTCTCACACCGTGGCGCGGGCTCGCCGCGCACGGCTTCGACGTGCGGTACATCGTGCTGCGCCCTGATGCGGAAACCGCGGTGCGCCGCGCGGCGGAAAGGCCGAAAAACGTGAAAATGCCGCTCGAGGACGGCGTCGTGCGGCAGATGTGGGCGGCCTTTGCCGATCTCGGTCTGTATGCGGCACATGCCGCGGACACATCGGCGCAGACGGCGGAGGAAACGGCGGCACACCTCAGCAGCCTGCTCGAGCAGGGCGGCTTCCGCCTTTTCGGGTAAGCGAAGCCCCGGCGGGAATGCCTGCCGGGGCTGTTTTTTGCAGTATTGTCACCTAAATAAAAAAATAGGTTGACGAATTGCGCGGCCTGTGGTAAACTGAAATCGAAAATTTTCGATGACCGGTACGGACGTGCCGGAAAGGAAGGCTTATGCGCATACAGGATGCAGTTTTGGACTATCTCAACCGGAACCGCGGCGGTTATGTCTCGGGCGAGGAGATCGCCGCCTCGCTCGGTGTGACCCGCAACGCGGTCTGGAAAGCAATCAAGAAACTCGGCGAGGAAGGGCAAAGGATCGACGCGGTGCCGAAGCGCGGCTATCGGCTGTGCGCCGACAGCGACGTGCTCTCTGCGGGCAGCATCGCGCAGCATCTGACGACGGATTTCCCCGTGCGGCTCGACGTGCGCCGCGAGGTGACCTCGACGAACACGGTGCTGAAGGCCGAGGCGGAGCGGGGGGAAGCTGAGGGGCTCGTGCTGGTCGCCGAGGCCCAGACGGCGGGCAAGGGACGGCTCGGGCGAAGGTTCCAGTCGCCGGCCGGCACGGGCGTCTATTTCAGCTTCCTGCTGCGCCCGGCCTGCACGGCCGAGCGCTCGCTGTTCATCACGACGGCGGCGGCGGTCGCCGTGTGTCAGGCGATTGAGGACGTGACGGCGCTCAGCCCGCAGATCAAGTGGGTGAACGACGTTTACCTCGGCGGCAGAAAGATCTGCGGCATTCTTACAGAGGCCGCGATCGACTTTGAAAGCGGCGGCCTCAACTGGGCCGTGCTCGGCATCGGCATCAACATCGCGGAGCCGGCGGGCGGCTTTCCCGAGGAGATCCGCGATACGGCGGGCGCGCTGTTTAGCGGCCCCTGTCCCGTTGAGATGCGCAGCCGCCTCGCCGCCGCCGTGATCGACCGCTTTTTCGCGCTGTACGGCGATTTGGAGGCGGGCCGGTTCATCGGGGAATACAAGCGCCGGTCGTTTTTGACCGGGCGGGCGATCAGCTTTTCACTCGGCAGCGAGGTTTTCCGCGGCGTTGTGACCGGCATTTCCGATGAGGCGCATCTCTTGGTGCGGCTGGACAGCGGCGAGGAGCGCGCGTTTTCCGCCGGCGAGGTGCAGATCCACAAGGGCTTTTAAGCGGCGTCTGCCGCTCCCGCGGGCCGTCGCGCCGCGCGGGCAGGATTCAGTCAAGGTTAAGGTGATGAAGGATGAAAAATAAGGAAAAAACCATTCAAATTGTGCTGACCGGCGTTTTCGCCGCCGTTTTGGCCGTGCTCTCGCAGATCTCGATCCCGATGCCGACGGGCATTCCGGTCACGCTGCAAACCTTTGCCGTCGCGCTGTGCGGCTACGCGCTCGGCTGGAAGCGCGGCCTGCTTGCGGTGGCGGTGTATACCGCGCTCGGCCTCGTGGGGCTGCCGGTTTTCTCCGGCTTTTCGGGCGGCGTCGGCTCGGTGCTCGGCATGACGGGCGGCTACATCTGGGGCTTTCTGCCGATGGCGGCGCTTTGCGGCGCGGGGCTGAAAAGGAGACGCCGCCCGATGGCGCTGCTGTTCGGCGCGCTGGGGCTAGCCGTTTGTCATCTGCTCGGCACGGTTCAGTTCGCGGCGGTCTCCGGCAGGGGCGTGCTCGAAGCCTTTCTGCTGGCTTCGGCGCCGTATCTCGTCAAAGATGTGCTCTCGGTGGCCGCGGCATACGGCGCGGCGGCGGCCTTGCAGCTCAGTCTAAAAAAGAGCGGCTTCAAGCTCGCATCGTGATTTGCAGGCGGTTTCGGAACATTTTCCGAAACCGCTTTATTTTTTAACATTTTTGTGCTATAATCAGAAACCGAAATCGAGGAAAGGCGGGGAGATCATGGACGTTCAGGTAGGAGACCGTTTGCAGATGAAAAAGGCGCACCCGTGCGGGAGCCATATTTTTGAAGTGCTGCGCATCGGCGCGGATTTTAAGATCCGCTGCACGGGCTGCGGCCGCGAGGTCATGGTGCCCCGCCACAAGTGCGAGAAAAATATTCGGAAGATCCTGCGCGAGAGCGCGGGGGACGAGCGTTAGCTTCCCGGAAATTCGGAAAAGAAGCGCCGAGCCCATGGGGCGCATGCCGCGGACAAAGCCGTGCGGGCGCGCGGCCCGTACAGATCATGCGGCGCACAGGCTGAAAACGGCCTTGAAAATCGGAATTTCAGAAAGGAAAAATACGCTATGTTTGAAAATCTTTCGGTTTTTGAAAACCGATATGAGGAGCTGAACCTCAAGCTGTACGACCCGACAGTCGCGGCGGACCGCGGACAGTATGCGGCGCTGATGAAGGAGCACAAGGAAATTACGCCGATCGTCGAGCAGTACCGCGCGCTGAAAAAGGCCGAGGCGGACATGGAGGGCGCGCAGCAGCTTTTGGACGACCCAGCCTCCGACAGGGAGCTGCGCCAGATGGCTGCGGAGGAGCTGAACGCGGCGCGCGAGGACGCGGCGAAGATCGCAGAGACGCTTAAAGTGCTGCTGCTGCCGCGCGACCCGAACGACGAGCGCAGCGTCATCGTCGAGATCCGCGGCGGCGCGGGCGGCGAGGAGGCGGCGCTGTTCGCCTACAACCTCTACCGCATGTACACGATGTACGCCGAAAGGCGCGGCTGGAAAACGGAGATCGTCGGCCTGAACGAGACGGAGCTCGGTGGTTTTAAGGAGGTCAGCTTCACGATCGACGGCGACGGCGCGTACTCGCGGCTCAAGTTCGAAAGCGGCGTGCACCGCGTGCAGCGTGTGCCGGAGACGGAAACGCAGGGGCGCATCCACACCTCGACGGCGACCGTCGCGGTGCTGCCGGAGGCCGACGAGGTTGAGCTGGAGCTCGACCCGAAGGATTTACAGATCGACACGTTCCGCTCAAGCGGCGCGGGCGGCCAGCACATCAATAAAACCTCGTCGGCGATCCGCGTCACGCACCTGCCGACCGGCACGGTCGTCGAGTGTCAGGACGAGCGCAGCCAGTACAAAAACAAGGATAAGGCGCTCCGCGTCCTGCGCGCGCGTCTGCTCGACGCGAAGGTGGCGGAGCAGAATGCCGAGATCGCGGCAAACCGCAGGAGTCAGGTCGGCACCGGCGATCGCTCCGAGCGCATCCGCACGTACAACTACCCGCAGCTTCGCGTCACCGACCACCGCATCGGCCTGACGCTCTACCGGCTCGCGGACATTCTGAACGGTGACCTCGACGAGATCATCGACGCGCTTATCGCGGCGGACCGCGCCGAGAAGCTCAGGGAAAGCATGGAAAACGGATGAACATGGATACACGCATTTTGCATGCCGGACAGGCATATGATATAGAGGCGGCGGGGGAGATCCTCCGCCGGGGCGGCCTTGCGGCGATCCCGACCGAAACGGTCTACGGCCTCGCGGGCAACGCGCTGGACCCCGCGGTTTCCGCGCGCATCTACGCGGTCAAAGGGCGGCCGTCCGACAACCCGCTGATCGTACATATCAGCGCGCTGGAGGAGCTGCCGCCGCTCGTCGCGGAGATTCCCGAGGCGGCGGAAAAGCTGGCCGCGGCGTTCTGGCCGGGGCCGCTGACGATCATCATGAAAAAATCGGCGCTTGTGCCGAAGGAGACGACCGGCGGGCTCGGCAC
>URQJ01000080.1 GCA_900549945.1 uncultured Oscillospiraceae bacterium | reverse complement strand
CCGGAGACGACGCCCGCACCGACGGAGAAGCCTGCCGTTGACGGGCCGCAGACCGGCGACACGACGCCCTATGCGGCGTGGCTCGGCCTTTCGGCGCTGTCCGCGGCTGCGCTGGGCATCGTCCTGTACGGCAGAAAAAAGCACAGCAGATAAAGGGCCGGCGGCACGGCTGGCCGAAGCGGCGGGGAGACCCGCCGCTTTTTGCTTTTTAGCAGAGCGCCGCGCAGGGAAGGCCGCAGAAATTTTTCCTGAATTTTTCAGCCATCTGGCCTGCGGGCGGTTGAAAAACAGCGGCGGGTGTGTTAAAATAAGCCGCGATATGCCGCAAAAGCGCAGGTTTCGCGGCGGGCTTTGAATTTTGGTGCGGAAGAGGAGCGGGTTTGTATGCGGAAAACGGAAAATTCGATTGTGGATGGTGTGATCTGGAAGCAGCTCCTGCTGTTCTTCTTCCCGATTTTGATCGGCACCTTTTTCCAGCAGCTTTACAATACGGTCGATACGGTCGTCGTCGGCCAGTATGTCGGCAAGCAGGCGCTCGCGGCGGTCGGCACGACCGGCACGGTCATCAACCTGCTGGTCGGCTTCTTCGTCGGCGTTTCCTCGGGCGCTACGGTCATTGTCTCGCAGTTCTTCGGCGCGAACGACCGCGAGAACATCTCGAAATCCGTCCACACCTCGATGGCGCTCGCCATTGTGGGCGGCGTCATCGTCATGGTGCTTGGCTTCGTTTCCGCGCGCCCGGTGCTCGTTGCGATGAGCGTGCCCGCGGAGATCCTCGACGACGCGCTGCTTTACATGAACGTCTATTATGCGGGCATCATCGCGAATATGATCTATAACGTCGGCACCGGTATTCTGCGTGCGATCGGCGATTCGCGCATGCCGCTTTATGTTCTGATCGTCTGCTGCCTTGCGAACGTCGTACTCGACCTGCTGTTCGTCGTCGTGTTTCACTGGGCGGTGTTCGGCGTGGCGTTTGCCACGGTGCTTTCGCAGGTGATCAGCGCGGTGCTCATCATGGCGCGCCTGATGCTGACACACGAATCCTACCGCGTGGAGCTGCGCAAGATCCGTTTTGACGCGGGTATCCTGCGCAACGTGATCCGCATTGGCCTGCCGGCGGGCCTGCAGTCCGTCATGTACTCGTTCTCGAATATCTTCATTCAGGCCAGCATCAACGGTTTCGGCACGGATGCAATCGCGGCTTGGGCGGCGATCGGCAAGATCGACGGCTTTATCTGGATGGTCATGAATGCGTTCGGCATCTCGGTCACGACATTCGTCGGGCAGAATTTCGGCGCGCGCCGGTACGACCGCGTCAAGCGCTGCACGCGGGTCGGACTTTTGATGGCGCTCGGCACAACGATCGCGCTCAGCGCGCTGCTGTTCGTGTTCCGCGAGCCGCTCCTGCGCTTTTTCACCGGCGACGACGAGGTCGTACGCATCGGCGCGAACTTCTTCCTGATCCTCGCGCCCTCCTACTTCACGTTTGTTTTCATCGAGATCTTTTCGGGCGCCATCCGCGGCGCGGGCGAGGCGCTGCAGCCGATGCTGATCACCTGCTTCGGTGTGTGCGGCCTGCGCATTCTGTGGCTTTTGATCGCGGTGCCCCTGTGGCCGACGATGGAGATGATCGCGATGAATTACCCGGCAACCTGGGTGGTGACGGCGCTCGTTTTTATCGTCTACTATGCCCGGTTCAAATGGCTCGACCGCTGTATCCGGCGCGAGCACAATGCCGCGCATACGACGCTCGGCGCGTAAATAGAACAAAAAGGCCGTGCGGCACGGGGAAACCCCGCCGCACGGCCTTTGGCCTTATTTGACGGCGATGAAGAAAAAGCGGCGGAAGCGGAAATCGATTTCCCCGTTCTGCATGACTGGGTATGCGCGCTTCGCGGCCTCGAGGATCTCTGCCTCGAACTGCGCGCCGGCCGCTTCGTCCAACGCGTCGAGATACGGGCGCAGGCGCGTGCTGCGCACCCAGTCGAGCAGCGCCGCGTGCGAGGGCATACGGTGGTGGTAGACGGTCTCCCAGATCTCGAAATCGCTCGCGCAGCCCGCGAGGATGTCGAAATAATCGCGGCTTTCGAGCGTCTCGTTGACCTCGAAAAAGACGTTTTTGAGTTCCCACTTGGGGTCGGCGGCGGTCTGCCGGATGATGCGGAACAGCGGCTCGTCCGGGTTCATCGGGATCTGCACCGCGAGCACGCCGCCGTCGTTCAGGCTGTGCATCAGGTGCGGGAGCAGGCGGCGGTGGTCGGGCAGCCATTGCAGGCAGGCGTTCGAAAAGAGCAGGTCGTAGTTGCCCTCGAGGGCCTGCACGTCGCCGAGGCGGAACGAAAGCGCCGGGTGGGCGGCACGGGCTTTGTCGATCATATTCTGCGAGCTGTCGAGTCCGCAGAGCGCGGCGTCGGGAAAGACCTCGCGCAGAACGGCGGTGCTGTTGCCGGGGCCGCAGCCGAGGTCCAGTATGCTTTTCGGGGCGTACCGGCGCAGGCGCACCGCAAGGTCGAGGGAGGGCTGCGTGCGCTGCGCCTCGAATTTCAGGTACTGTTTCGGATTCCAGTCGGACATATGTATTCCTCCGCTTCTCTGTGATGCCTCTATTTTACTACAGTACGTGCGGAAAGTCCATGGCCCGCGCGCGGTGCGGGATTGCCCGTGATCGCCCGCCCCACAGCCCGAGCGTGCCGCATGTCCCCGTGGGCGGTGATGCCGGCCGGCTTTCGGCACAAGAAAAGAGACCCGCGTGCGGGCCTCTCTTTTTGGATCAGTAATTCTTTTCGCGGAGCTCGAAATAGGACTTCGGGTGCGCGCAGACCGGACAAACCTCCGGCGCGTTCTTGCCGACGTGGATGTGGCCGCAGTTTCTGCAGATCCAGACCATGTCGCCGTCTCTCGAGAATACGATGCCTTCCTCGATGTTCGCGAGCAGCTTTCTGTAGCGCTCCTCGTGCTCCTTCTCAATCAGCGCGACCTGCTCGAACAGGAATGCGATGTGGTCGAAGCCCTCGGCCTTTGCGTCCTCGGCAAAGCTCTTGTACATGTCGGTCCACTCGTAGTTTTCGCCTTCGGCGGCGTCTTTCAGGTTCGCGATCGTGTCCGGCACATTGCCGTCGTGCAGCAGCTTGAACCAGATCTTCGCGTGCTCCTTCTCGTTGTTCGCGGTCTCGGTGAAGAGCTCGGCGATCTGCTCGTAGCCGTCCTTCTTCGCCTTCGAGGCATAGTAGGTGTACTTGTTTCTGGCCTGCGACTCACCCGCAAAGGCAGCCATCAGGTTTGCTTCGGTCTTTGTGCCCTTTAAATCTTTCATGCCGATTTCCTCCTTGCTTTCTGCGTATATTCTTTCCGTTTTTGAGCGGTGTTATACGCCGCCCGGCCTGTTGAATCTATTATATACCAGCGCGCTGGAAAAAGCAAGCTAAAAATAAAAATAATTCTCATTTTTTATTTTAAGATCCTCGGTTACGGGAAAAAGCCGGCGCGGCGGATCACATCCACTTCTTGCGCTTAAAGACGATCAGCTCGGCCGCAACGACTGCGGCGGCGAGAAGCGAAACCGCGAGGTAGCCGTGCGGCATGCGCAGCTCCGGCATGCCGGAGAAATTCATGCCGTACCAGCCGGCGATCAGCGTCAGCGGCATGAAAATCGCGGAGAGGATCGTCAGAATCTGGATGATCCGGTTCTGCCGCACGTTGATCCGCGACTGGTACAGGTCGAGGATTTGCAGCGCGTATTCGCGCAGCGCGGCCGCATCGGCGTGCAGGCGTTCGGCGCGGTGGGAAAAAAGGCGGAAGAGGTCGAGCGATTCCCGCTCGATCAGCCCGTTCGTGCATTCGGCAAGGCGGTCGCCGACCTGCGAAAGCTGCTTGTAAAAGCGGCCGAGCACCATCAGTTCGCGCCGCGCGCGCATCAGATAGCGGTCGAGGTCGGGCGGAACGGCGTGCACGCTGTCGTTCATATCCGCCTCGCGGCGCTCGAGCTCGTCCTCAAAGGCATCCGTAAAATCCTCGTCGCCGCGGATCATCGCCTCGAGCAGCTCGAAAAGCGCCTGCGCCGGCGTGCGCAGGGCGGTGATCTGCCGCCCGTCGATGGCGTGGAGCAGCGTCTCGAGCTCGGGGCCGTCGCTGACGAGCAGCAGGCGCTCCTGATCCAGATAAAAGCCGCAGTCCCACGCGCGCCGGCGCAGCTCCTTCTTATCCGGCACATGCAGCGTGCCGAGCACGTACCGCCGGTACAGGTCGGCCTTGCAGTGCTGCTCGTGCTCCATGCTGCGCGTGAGCAGGGAATCCTGCACGAGGTCGCCGTACCGCGCGTCGAAGTCATTGCGTGTCAGCACCTCCACGTAGGGCGTGCCGGTTTCAGGCGGCTGCGCGGGGGTCAGCCCTCCGTTTAAAATGTACTGCATGGCGGATGCCTCCCTTCCGGATGCGTTTACAGGTCAAATTCCAGAACGCCGCAGTTCGCCATTTTGAACGCGGCGTAGTCCTCGTTCGGCACGTCGAGAAAATACGTGCGGATCATGCGGCAGATGCCGCCGTGGCACACGAGCAGCGTCGGCTCGCCGCCCTGCGCCTTGAGCTCGTCAAGCATCGGGTACAGCCGGCCGGCGAGGTCGAGCATCGATTCGCCGCCCGGGTAGCGCACGGCAAACTGGCGCTTATTTCGGTTGAAGGCCTCGCCGTCCCAGTCGGTGTTTTCATAGATGCCGTAATCCTGCTCGATCAGCCGCGGCTCGGTCTCAATCTTCTCCACGCCGATTTCGCGGGCGATCAGCGCCGCCGTGTGCTGGGCGCGGCGCATCGGCGAGGCGATGATCCGCCGGATGCCGCAGCCCGCAAGGCTCTTGCCGGCCTCAACGGCCTGCTGCACGCCCTTTTCGGTCAAATCGAGGTCGGTTCTGCCGCAGACGCGGTGCGCGGCGTTCATCGGCGTTTCGCCGTGGCGCGTGACGTATAGCTTCATAAGAGTTCCCTCCGTTCTCTGCGCGGCGCGCTCACACGCGGTCGGCGATCGCGAGCAGCAGCCGCTCGGTGTCGTCCCAGCCGAGGCACGGGTCGGTGATCGACTGGCCGCGCACCATGTGGTCGCTGATCTTCTGCGCGCCCTCGACGAGGTAGCTCTCGACCATCACGCCCTTGACGAGCGCGCGCACGCCGTCGTTGTGGGCGCGGCTGTGGAGCACCTCGCTGACGATGCGGACCTGCTCGCGGAATTTCTTGCCGGAGTTCGAGTGGTTGGCGTCCACAATGCAGGCCGGGTTTGAAAGCCCGCTCTCCGCGTACAGCGCGCACAGGCGGGTCAGATCCTCAAAGTGGTAGTTCGGGATATTCGTGCCGTACTTATCCACGCCGCCGCGCAGAATCGCGTGGGCGAGCGGGTTGCCGTCCGTCGTCACGTCGCAGCCGCGGTAGATGAAGTTGTGCGCGGTCTGCGCGGCGCGGATCGAGTTCATCATTACGGAGAGGTCGCCGGCCGTCGGGTTCTTCATGCCGACCGGGATGTCCATGCCGCTCGCGGTCAGGCGGTGCTGCTGGTTTTCCACCGAGCGCGCGCCGATCGCCTCGTAGGAGAGCAGGTCGTCGAGATAGCTGCGGTTTTCGGGGTACAGCATCTCGTCGGCGCAGGTCAGGCCCGTTTCCTCGATGGCGCGCATGTGCATCTTGCGGATCGCGATGATGCCGCCGAGCAGGTCGGGCGCCTTGTCCGGGGCGGGCTGGTGCAGCATGCCCTTGTAGCCCTCGCCGGTCGTGCGGGGCTTGTTCGTGTAAATGCGCGGGATCAGAATCAGCCGGTCCTTCACCCGCTCGCTGACGCGCGCGAGCCGCCCGGCATATTCGCACACGGCGTCCTCGTTGTCGGCCGAGCAGGGGCCGACAATCACGAGAAATTTATCGGATTCGCCGCGGAACACCGCCGCGATCTCCGCGTCGCGCGCGGCCTTGATCTGCCGGATTTTTTCGGGAAGCGGAAACTGGGATTTGAGCGCCGCCGGGTCCGGCAGCGCCTTGTTGATCGTCATGGACATGGGGAAAACTCCTTTGGGGTATGTAATCTGTGCCTTTGGCCGGTTCAGTTCGGCTCTTCAAACGGGGATTCCAGCAGGGAAAGCCTTTTGTTTGTGGCGTCGAGCGTCACGCGGCAGCCGATCGGCAGGGTCAGCATGGGGTGCGTGTGGCAGCAGTCAAAATCCGCGAGAATCGGCAGCTCCGTGCCGCCAAGTACCTCGAGCAGAATCTCATAGGGCTGCCGGCCGGTTCCGTTGTCGTCGAATTTCTCGTGCTTGCCGAGGAGGATGCCGCCGGCGCGTTCGAGCACGCCGGAGAGTTTCAAAAGGGAGAAGGAGCGCTCGACGGTGCAGGCGTCCTTGAGCGAGTCCTCGAGAAACAGGATGTCGCCGTCCCGGATTTCCGGCATGTATTCGGTGCCGAAAAAGCCCTCCATCGTATTCAGGTTGCCGCCGATCAGCCGCCCGCTGCACACGCCGGGCCGCACGCAGCGCCACGCGTTTTCCTGCGGGGCTTTGGCGCGGTCCTGCCGGCTCCAGTCGATGAATTCATCCGTCCAGACCGGCGGCATCTCGTAGTCGTAGGGGAGGGGGAAATCGCCGCGCAGGAGGGTGATAAAGCTCTCGAAGGTGCTGTCCACATACGGGGGAAGCTCGCCGAAGGAGGAGGCCGCCGCCGGGCCGTAAAAGGGGATCAACCCCGTTTTCGCGTAGACCGCGAGGAGCAGCGCCGTGGTATCGGAATAGCCGACGATGACCTTCGGGTGTGCCTTCAGGTATTTGTAGTCGATGTACGGCAGAATGGAGTTCGTGTTGTTCCCGCCGATGGCGGCCATCAGCACCTGAACGTCCTCGTTGTATAAGAGCCGGTTGAATTCCTCGGCGCGCGCCAGAATCGTGCCGGAGCGGTAGCCGTCCGCCTTGCCGCGGAGCTGCCCGTGCACGACCCGCAGGCCCTTCGATTCCAAATAGTGCACGCCGCGCGCATAGCGGACCGGCACAGTCGCGGAAATCGGCGAGGAGGAAGAAAATATGCCGATCGTGAAATTTTCTTTCAGTCTTTGCGGTTTCATAGGGGGATTCCTTTCTGTGTGGGGTGGGCCGCCGCGCCGAAAGGCGCAGGCCGCTATTCGCGCTCCGTATTCTGGGCGATCAGGCGGTCGATGGCCTGCGCGCTGTAGGAGAGCAGGCGCCCGAAGCGCACGGCGATTTCCCGGCGCGCCGCGCCCGTATACGCGCCGGCGATAAGCAGCGCGCGCTTATCGGCCTCGATGGCGAGCAGTTCCGCGAGATCCGCCGAGTCCCGGTAAAAAACGACGTTCTGCTTCCCTCGGTTCAGCGAAACGGGGAAAAGGTCGGTGAGCAGCGGCTCCCGCTGGTGGTGCGCAGCGCAGCCGTAGCGCGCCGCAATGGCCGCGCAGTCGCGGATAAAATCAGCGCCGAGCACGGTTTCCAGCTCCGCCTGTGTGAAAGGGTGGCTCAGCGCAATGCGCTTCACGCCCGCGCCGACGATTTCGCAGAAGGCGTCGCACACGCCGAGGGCGTAGGCGCGCGCCTCTTCGGGCTTACACAGTTCCATAAAAATTACCATTCCTTATTTTTTTGTGCCGGTCGGCGAAGCCGATTGCCGCTTTGCTCGCCGCGGCAAAGGCACAAATCGTGTGTGAAAACGTATTTTTCACACGAAGCGCCTTATATGTAGGCCGCCGAAGCGGCGGCTGTCACTCGAGGCTGACCTGCACGTTCTTGGCGTCTGCAAGGCTGTTCTGCAAAAAGCGCTCGAGGTCGTTTTTCGTCGTCAGGCTCGCGCCCGACTGCATGATCGATTCCTTCATGGCCGGGGTGAGCGTTTCAAAAAAGCTGCGCGCCGCGCTGTCCAACTGGTTGAGGTCCATCTGCTTTCATCCTTTCTCTCCGCCGCGTGAAGCCGCGCCGGTTCGTTTATGGATATAGCCTTTGCGAAAGCGCGCGGAATATGCGTCAGCGCCAGCCGCCGGAGACGACGAGCGTTTCCCCCGTGATGTACGGGCTTTCGGCGAGAAAGCGCGCGGCGGCGGCGACCTCGAAAGGCGTGCCCGCGCGGCCGAGCGGGATCTCGGCGCAGAGAGCCGCCTTGTCCGCATCGGAAAGGTGCGCGTTCATTTTTGTGTCGATGTAGCCGGGGGCGACGGCGTTCACCGTGATGCCGGAGGGTGCGAGCTCGAGCGCCAGCGCCCGCGTCATGCCGAGCATGCC
>URQJ01000079.1 GCA_900549945.1 uncultured Oscillospiraceae bacterium | reverse complement strand
AGGTAGCCCGCCCAGACCGGCGCGGGCAGAAGGCGCTCGAGATTGTCGCCGCATTTGCCGGCCGTGCGGTCGAAGCCATGCAGTGCGCCCGCATACCACTTGAGCATTTGCAGCAGCATTTTGCGGATGCAGCTTTCCATGTGCGCCTGCGCGAACAAAAGCTGCCCGCGCCACAGGCCCTTTGAGACGTAGGGCGCGACCCACCAAAATTCGGTGCGGCACTCGAAGAAGGTCTGCGCGGTCGGCCTTTCTATATAATGGCTGCTTTCGTCGGGCGCGGGCAGCGGCGGGATCAGGCCGTCCTTGTCGAGCAGGACGACCGAGAGCCGGTCGTCGCAGCAGTAGCCGCGCCAGCGGTCGGTCTCGGCGATCGTCAGGTCAATGCGGCTGCCGTCTGCAAACTGCATGAGGTAGCAGACGTATTCGGGGTAGGCCTCGTGAAACAGTTCGTTTTCGTCGGTGCGCTCGTAGACGAGCAGCTCGCCGAAATCCTTGTAAACCGGCGCGGTCTTGTACGGCGTGAGGTCGCGCACGAGGTAGACGATGTCGAAATCGTTGAACGGGTCGGGCACCCGGTTCGGGTTCGCGCGCGAGCCGTTCAGGATCACGGCGCGGATGTCGGCGCGCGCCCGGGCATAGCCGAGAATCAGGTCGTACATTTCCTTTTCACTGCGCATTTTCATGGCGCCTCCTCTTATTCTTATAATTTAACATGGAAAATATGTGCGCGCCGCAGAAAAGCCGCGGCGCGCTTTGCTTCATTTTACAGCATTTGCCGCATAATTTCAAATACTTTTCTATGTAAAGTGATTTTACATGGATTTTACGCACGCCGCCTTTTGAACTTTACAAACGAAATCTATACTTTAGCCCGTAAACAGGAAAGAAAACAAAGACCTGAAAGGAAAGATTACTTATGAAGGCAAAGAAAATTCTCGCGCTCGCGGCCTCTGCGCTTCTGGCCGTAACGGCTCTGACGGCCTGCGGCGGCAATACGACGAGCGGCTCCTCCTCCGAGTCCTCCACGTCCTCCGCGTCCGCGTCGTCGGCTTCCTCCGATTCCAGCGACGATTCCTCCGCGTCTTCGGGCACGGCGGTTTCGAACCTCGGCGGCTCGGTTTCGACGGACGGCTCCACCTCGATGGAAAAGCTGATCGGCATTTATCAGGAGGTTTACACCGAGCTTTCCGGCACTACGATCAACTACAACCCGACGGGCTCCGGCGCCGGCATCACCGCCGTGACGGAGGGCCGCTGCGATATCGGCCTCGCCTCGCGCGACCTCAAGGATGAGGAAAAGGAGGCCGGCCTGACCGGCAACGTCATCGCGATCGACGGCATTGCGATCATCGTCAACCCGGAGAGCAAGATCGCCGACCTCTCCGTCGAGCAGATCAAGCAGCTCTACACCGGTGAGATCACCGATTGGAGCGAGGTCGGCGGCGACGCCGGCGAGGTCGTGGTGATCGGCCGCGAGGCTGGCTCCGGCACGCGCGACGGCTTTGAAGAGGTTGTCGATGCGAAGGACGCCTGCAAGTACAATCAGGAACTCACCTCCACCGGCGCCGTGATCGCGGCGGTTGCGAGCAACCCGAACGCGATCGGCTACGCCTCGCTCTCCGCTGTGGATGACACGGTTAAGGCCGTGACGGTCGGCGGCGTCGAGTGCTCGGAGGAGACGATCCAGTCCGGCGACTACGCCGTGCAGCGCAACTTCGTGATGGTCACGAACGACAACGAGGAGCTGAGCGCCGAGGCGCAGGCATTCGTGAACTGGGCGATGTCCGCGGATGCGGACGAGTATGTGCGCGAGGCGGGCTGCGTCCCGGTCAAGCACTGAGTTCCGCCCAAAGGGACCGCCTGAAGATTTGAGAACCGTGATGCGGGATGGGCGCTTTCCATCCCGCATTTTTCATGAAAGGATAAGGGAGTAATGGTATGAAAAAAACAAGTCCGGTGCTGCGGGCTGCCGAAACGGTCATGCGCGTGCTGCTCACCGCGTGCGGCCTCGCCGCCGTCGGCTTCGTCATCGTCATCACCGGGTATCTCGTTGTGTCCGGCATACCGGCGATCCGCGAGGTCGGCCTCATCGAGTTTCTGGCCGGCACGGTGTGGAAGCCGAGCACAGACCAGTTCGGCATTCTGCCGGTCATTCTGACCTCGGTCCTCGGCACCTTCGGCGCGATCCTCATCGGCGTGCCGCTCGGCCTGCTCTTTGCGATCTACCTCGGCAAAATGGCGCCGAAGCCCGTCTATCAGGTGCTGCGCCCCACCGTGGACCTGCTTTCGGGCATACCCTCGGTCGTGTACGGCCTTGTGGGCATGATGGTGCTCGTGCCCTTCGTGCGCGAGGCGTTCCATGTGGCGGACGGCGTCGGCCTTTTCTCCTCGATTATCGTGCTGACGGTCATGGTGCTGCCCTCGATCATCAGCGTGTCGGAAACGGCGCTGAAGGCGGTTCCGCGCGAATACGAGGAGGCGAGCCTTGCGCTCGGCGCCACGTGGAACGAAACGGTGTTTAAGGTGTCGTTCCCGGCGGCGAAAAGCGGCATCGCGGCGTCCGTCGTGCTCGGCATTGGCCGCGCGGTGGGCGAGGCGATGGCGATCATGATGGTCTGCGGCAATGTGGCGAACATGCCCTCCCTGTTCTCGAGCGTCCGCTTCTTGACGACCGCCATCGCGGGCGAGATGAGCTACTCGAGCGGCCTGCACCGGCAGGCGCTGTTCTCCGTGGCGCTCATTCTGTACTGCTTCATCATGCTCATCAATATGGTTTTGAACTTCTTTTTGAAGAAGAAGGAAAAGTGAGGTGTGGGAATGAAACGATCTTCGTACCGCCGCTTTATGGACGGGCTGCGCAGCGCGCTGATGTATATCGCGATCGCGATCGTCTGCCTTGTCCTCGTCGGCATCATCGGCTATATCTTTTTCCGGGGCATTCCGCACATCTCGTGGGATTTCCTCTCCACAAAGCCGAGCCCGCGCTCGGGCACGATCGGCATTCTGCCCGATCTTCTGAACACGCTGTACGTCATTCTGATCACGCTCGTCATCGTGCTGCCGCTGGGCGTCGGCGCGGCGATCTACCTGACGGAGTACGCCGCGAACAAGAAGCTCGTGCGCATCATTGAATTTGCGACGGAGACGCTTTCGGGCATCCCGTCCATCATCTTCGGCCTTGTCGGCATGCTGGTGTTCGTCGAGTTCTTCGGCCTGCAGAGCAGCCTGATCGCCGGCTCGCTTACGCTCGTGATCCTGACGCTGCCCACCGTGGTGCGCACAACGCAGGAGAGCCTCAAAACGGTGCCGCAGAGCTACCGTGAGGGCGCGCTCGGCCTCGGCTCGGGAAAATGGCACATGATCCGCACCGTGGTGCTGCCCTCCTCGGTGGACGGCATCGTTACCGGCTGCATCCTCGCGGTGGGCCGCATCGTGGGCGAATCTGCCGCGCTGCTCTACACGGCGGGCGTTGCGCACAATATCCTGAGCCCCGCGCAGGCCGTGACGCCGAACACGCCCGGCTCTACGCTGACCGTGGCGCTTTACATGTACGCCAGCGAGCGCGCGGAATTCGACGCCGCGTTCGCGATCGCCACGATTTTGCTGATTCTGGCGTTCATCATCAACCTTGCCGCGAAGCTCGCCGGCAAAAAGCTGCGAAAAAACTGAGGACTTGGGAGGCAAGCCACTATGGGAATTATTGAAACGAAGGACCTGCACCTCTGGTACGGCAATTTTGAAGCGCTCAAGGGCATTACGCTGGATATTCCCGCGCATGAGATTACGGCGCTGATCGGCCCGTCCGGCTGCGGCAAATCGACCTACCTGAAAACGCTCAACCGCATGAACGACCTCGTCGAGGGCTGCCGCGTCGAGGGCGAGGTGAAGCTCGAGGGCGAGGATATTTACAAGGGCATGGACGTGAACCAGCTCAGAAAGCGCGTCGGCATGGTGTTCCAGAAGGCAAACCCGTTCCCGATGAGCATTTACGACAACGTGGCCTACGGCCCGCGCATCCACGGCGTGCGCAGCAAGGCGAAGCTCGATATGATCGTCGAGCGTTCCCTGCGGCAGGCCGCGATCTGGGACGAGGTGAAGGACCGCCTGAAGAAGAACGCGCTCGGCATGTCCGGCGGGCAGCAGCAGCGCCTGTGCATCGCCCGCGCGCTCGCCGTGGAGCCCGAGGTGCTGCTGATGGACGAATCCACCTCCGCGCTCGACCCGATTTCGACGAGCAAGATCGAAGACCTTGCGGCGGAGCTCAAAAAGGATTATACTATCATCATGGTGACGCACAACATGCAGCAGGCCGCCCGCATTTCGGACAACACGGCCTTTTTCCTTCTGGGCGACATGATCGAATTCGGAAAGACCGAAACGCTTTTCTCCATGCCGAAGGATAAGCGCACGGAGGACTATATCACCGGCCGCTTCGGCTGATACCGCAGAAAGGAAGTAAAGCTATGAGAAACCGATTTGACGAGCAGCTTGAAAGGCTGAACGTGGAGCTGATCCGCATGGGCGCTTTGTGCGAGGACGTGATCTCGCAGGCGGCAAAGACGCTCGAGACGCCGACGGACGAATTCCGCCAGACCGTTTACGACACCGACCACGAGATCGACCGCAAGGAGCGCGACATCGAATCGCTCTGCATGCGGCTTCTGTTACAGCAGCAGCCGGTTGCGAGCGACCTGCGCCTGATCTCCTCGGCGCTCAAAATGATCTCCGACATGGAGCGCATCGGCGATCAGGCCGCGGACATCGCCGAGATGACCGCGCACCTCGAGGGGAACGGCATGGACAGCCAGCTCCACATCGCCGAAATGGCGCGCGCGACGGTCAAGATGGTGACGGACAGCGTCGATTCGTTCGTCCGCCGCGACCTCGCGCTGGCCCGCGCGGTGCAGGCGTACGACGATGTGGTCGATGCGCTCTTCAACCGCGTGAAGAAGGAGCTCGTCGAGCTGATCGCGCGCGACCATGCGAACGGCGAGGACTGCATCGACCTTCTGATGATCGCGAAGTATTTCGAGCGCATCGGCGACCACGCGGTCAACATCGCCGAGTGGGTGGAGTTTGCGGCCACCGGCCAGCACGGCTGATTTACGGGGGCGGCACGGCCCGCCCCGGGAAAGGAACATTCTGTCCTATGATTTATCTTGTTGAAGACGACGACAGCATCCGCGAGCTCGTGATCTACACGCTGCGCACGACGGGCTTCGAGGCGAAGGGCTTTCCGACGGCGGCGCAGTTTTGGGAGGCGGTCGAAAAGGCGCAGCCGGCGCTCGTGCTGCTCGACATCATGCTGCCCGACGAGGACGGCCTGCACATCCTAAAGCGCCTGCGCGGCGACGCGGAAACGGCCGATCTGCCTGTGATTATGCTGACGGCGAAAAGCACCGAATACGACCGCGTCGTGGGGCTGGACAGCGGCGCGGACGACTACATCCCAAAGCCCTTCGGCATGATGGAGCTCGTCTCGCGCGTGAAGGCGCTGCTGCGCCGCGCCGCAAAGCAGAGCGACGAAAAGCACTATGCGGCCGACGCGCTGTTTGTCGACGTCAAGCGCCGTAACGTGACGGTGGAGGGCCGCGAGGTTTCGCTGACCTACAAGGAGTTCGAGCTGCTCTGCTACCTGCTCGAGAACCGCGGCGTCGTGCTGACGCGCGACCAGATTCTCACGAAGATCTGGGACTACAACTACAGCGGCGAAACCCGCACGGTGGACGTGCATATCCGCACGCTGCGCCAGAAGCTCGGCGCGATGGGCGGCCTGATCGAAACGGTGCGCGGCGTCGGCTACCGCATCGCCGAAAAGGCGGCAAAGCCGGCGGAAGGGGGGCATGACGAAGCATGAAAAAGAAAATAATCTGGAGCATGACGATGATCGCGCTCGTCTCCATCGTGTTCTCGATGGTGCTTTCCGGCGTCGTCTCGTATTACGATTCGCTCGAGATCATCAAAAATTCCACAATGGTGGAGAGCGAGTACATCCGCAGCGGCATCGAGCAGCAGGCGGATTACCTCAGCCACATCAGCTCCGCCGGCTACGGCACGGGCGCGCAGTCGGTGCGCGTCACACTCGTCGAGGCGGACGGCTCCGTGTCGTTTGACAGCGTGGCGGATGTGGACAGCATGGAAAACCACGGCGACCGCCCCGAGGTCGCCGCCGCGCGCGAGAAGGGCACGGGCGAGTCGATCCGCGAATCGGAGACGGTCAACATGCAGTCGTATAACTACGCGGTGCGGATGGACGACGGGCGCGTGCTGCGCCTTTCGGTCGGCATGAAAACGGTGTTCGGCTCGATCGAGCGCATGGTGCCGTGGATGGTGCTGTGCTCCGTCGTGATTTTGCTCTTCGCGGTGTTTCTCTCCACCCACCGCACGAAGCAGATCGTCGCACCGATCAACAACATCGACCTCGACCACCCGATGGAAAACGACGTGTATGACGAGCTTGCGCCGCTCTTTCTGCGCATCGAGCACCAGAACGAAACGATTCAGGAGAAGATGGAGGAGCTCAACCGCAAGCAGAACGAGTTCACGGCCATCACCGAAAATATGCGCGAGGGCTTTATCGTCGTCGATTCGCGCGGCGATGTGCTCTCCTACAACACGAGCGCCGTGCGCCTGCTCGGTGTGGACGGCGATACCGGGCACCGCCACGAGAGCGTGCTCACCTTCAACCGCAGCCACGATTTCCGCGAGGCCGTCGATTCGGCGCTCAGCGGCACGGCGAGCGAGCGCGTGACCCGCATCGGCACGCGCAGCTACAATTTGATTGCGAACCCGGTCATGGGCGAAAGCGGCGTGCGCGGCGCGGTCATCGTGCTGCTCGACGTCACCGAGCGGGAGGAGAGCGAGCGCATGCGCCGCGAGTTCACGGCGAACGTTTCGCACGAGCTCAAGACGCCGCTCACCTCGATTTCCGGCTATGCGGAGATCATCCGCAACGGCCTCGTCCGCAGCGAGGATATCCCGCGCTTTGCCGGGAACATCTACAACGAGACGCAGCGCCTGATCACGCTTGTCGAGGACATCATCAAGCTCTCGCAGCTCGACGAGCGCGCGGTGGAGCTCGAGCGCACAGAGGCGGATCTGCACGCGATCGCGCGCGACGTGGCGGAGCGCCTGCACAGCGCCGCCGAGCAGAACGGCATCCACATCGAGGTGTTTGGCGGCCCGGCCGTCGTGACGGGCGTGCCCCGCATTCTGGACGAGATGATTTTCAACCTCGCCGATAACGCGGTGAAGTACAGCCGCGCCGGCGGCAGCGTGCGCATCACGGCCGGCATGCAGGCGGGCAGCGCGTTCATCGAGGTGGCGGACGACGGCATCGGCATCCCCGAGCGCGACCGCGAGCGCGTGTTCGAGCGCTTCTACCGCGTGGATAAGAGCCGCTCGAAGCAGATCGGCGGCACGGGCCTCGGCCTCTCGATCGTCAAGCACGGCGCGGCGTTCCACAACGCGCACGTCGCCCTGCAAAGCCGCGAGGGAGAGGGCACCACGGTGCGGATCACGTTCTGACCCGCGGCACAAAAACAAATAAAAGGCGGAGACGGCACGGAAAAAGCGCGCGGTCTCCGCCTTTTTGCTTTTGGGGGGCAGGCCGGGCAGCGCGCCGCGGCGGAGCCTTAGCGGGCGGCTGTAAGGTGAATTTTATTTATTTTAATATTGACAATAGTGTGTAATATACAGTATAATGAAATCAAAGGCAGGGGGCAGACGCGGCGGACTGCCGCGCCCCGCGCTGTACGGCAGGGGGGTGATACGGATGGGCGAGGAACGCGGCCTTTTGGAAAGTTTGCTTTTAGAGCTGCGCCGGGGGACGCTGGTGCTGAGCGTGCTCAGCCAGATGGATGTGCCGCGCTACGGGTATTCCCTCGTGCAGTGCATGGAGGAGAAAGTGGTCGCCATCGACCCGAATACGCTGTACCCGCTTTTGCGCCGGCTCGAAAGGCAGGGGCTTTTGGAGAGCCGCTGGGAAACAGACGGCCCGAAGCCGCGCAAGTATTACACCCGCACGCCGTTCGGCGACGAGATCTTTGAAGCCCTGAAATGCCAGTGGCGGGAGATGGCGGCCGGTGTGGAGGGCCTGTTGAAAAAGGAGAGCCGCGCGGCGTGCGAAGCGCCGCGCACGGGAGAAGGGAGAAGAAACGATGAACCCGGTTGAGCAGGAATGGATGGAGCGCTATGTTTACGCCGTGACGCGCCGGCTGCCCAAAAGCCAGCGGCAGGAGGTTGCGCGCGAACTGGAGGAGCTGATCGGCGACATGCTGGAGGACGGCGACACGATGGAATCGGTGCTGGCGCGGCTCGGCGACCCGGCGGAGTTTGCTTTAAATCAGGATGGGCTGGATGCACCTACGGAT
>URQJ01000078.1 GCA_900549945.1 uncultured Oscillospiraceae bacterium | reverse complement strand
ACCGAGATCTACACTCTTTCCCTACACGACGCTCTTCCGATCCGAGCGAGACGCCGCAGCCGACACAGGAGCCGATCGTGGAGGCGACCGAGGCGCCGCCTGCGGAGACACCCGCGCCCGCCATGCCGATGGAACCGGCCGTGATTGCCGCGGGCGAGACGCACGAGTATGATCTCGACGGCGACGGCGTAAACGAGCGGATCCACCTCGCCGCGGAGCCGGGCGAATATCTTACAAGCTACACGCTGCTGATCAACGACCAGCCGGCCGCGCAGGGCGACGGCTTTGAGGCGGAGCTCTGGGTCGTCGATATCGATGCGGCCGACCGGCAGAAGGAGCTTTGCTTCTCCACGATGCAGGCGAGCTACACGCTCGGCGCTTATTCGCTTTCCACATGGCGGGACGGTGCGCCGCTGCCGCTTGCAGATCTGACGAGCATCCCGATTTTGATGGGGCGCGGCGCTGTGTACCGCAAGAGCACGCAGGAATTCCCGAGCGACGGCACGTTCACAGTGTGGGCGGATACGCCGGTGCACAGCCCGTCCTTCGGCAGTATGTACGTGGGGATTCCGTACACGTATGACGGCGTATCGGTTGCGGCGGCGGAAACACAGGTCTACGGCCTGCGCGTGGATGCTTCGCTCGCGCCGTTCTATGCGGCAAACACGCCGTTTAAGGCGTATGCGGAGCCGGGCGGCGGCCTCGAAGCGTTCACGGCCTCGGTCGGTACCGTCTATGTGCCGGATCAACTGGCGCTGGCCGGCGGCACGCTGTACCTGCACGTCGTTTCGGAGGATGGCGCGCAGAGCGGCTGGATCTCCGAAAAGAGCGAGACGAGCGCCTATTACGCGGCGCCGCCCGGGTGGGGCTGATCCGTTCTGCCGCCGGCTTTAAAGCAGGCGGCGCGAAAATAAAAATCAGGAATACAAAAACAGGGTGCGAACCGCATGTGTGCGGCCGCGCCCTGTTCGTTTATTTCTTTTTGAAGATCTTTTTGAAATCGGGGGTTTTGGGCTTTGGTGCCTTTTTCTTCCGCTGCGACTGCTCGAGCACGTGTGCGCTCAGCGGGCGGCCGCTCGAGCGGCTCGCGTAGTGCGATTCCTCGAGATACGGGTACTTGCCCGGCGCGAGGTCGTTGTTCGTCAGGTTCTTTTGCAGCAGGCGGTTTGAGGTGACGCGCCGAACCACCGTGTAGATCACGGCCGCAAGCGGCGTGCCGATGATGATGCCCATGATGCCGAACAGATTGCTGCACACCGTCACCGCGGTCATCACCCATACGCCTGGCAGGCCGATCGTGGAGCCGACTACCTTCGGGTAGATCACATTGCCCTCAAACTGCTGCAAGCAGATGATAAAGACGACGAACCACACGGCGTCCATCGGATTGACGAGCAGGAGAAGAAACGCACCGATGCCGCAGCCGATGTAGGCGCCGAGGATCGGGATCAGCGCCGAGATCGTGATGATGCAGGAGATCAGGAGCGCATAATCGAAGCCGATCAGCGACATGCCGATGAAGCACAGGCAGCCGAGGATGACGCATTCGGTGAGCTGGCCGCGCACAAACGAGGAAAAGACGTTGTTTGCGGTCACGCCGATGTCGGTGATCGTCGCCACGGCCTTTTTCGGCAGAAACGAGTAGACGACGCGCTTCAGAGAGAGCAGAAGGCTTTCCTTTCCCATCAGGAAGTAGATCGAGAAGATGATGGCGAGGATGAACGTGAAGATACCGCTCGCCACGTTGACCGTCGCGTTGACGAGCGAGCCGACGAGATTCGAGGTGAATTCCGTCGCACCGGTCAAAATACTCGTCCAGTTGAAGCCCTTGAGAAAATCGAGGCTGTTCACAAGGTCGAGGTTGAACTCGACGGAGATCTGTTCCATCCACTTCGTCATCGTCTGCACATAGATCGGGATATTGACACGGGCCGTTTTGCCGATCAGCTCGAGCGACTGGAAGATCTCCGGCACGATGTACAGCAGAACGGCGAGAAAAATCAAAATGACGACTGCAAACGAGAGCACGACGCACAGCGGGCGGCGGATCTTGTGCCAGAACTTGTTTGTCCCGCGCGTCAGGCGGCCGAAAATGAAATTCTCAAAGAGGTTGAGAAAGACATTCAGGAAATAAGCGATGCAGAAGCCGGCGATCAAGGAGCCGACGGCATTCATCAGCACGCCGCCGACGTGCATCAGGCTGTCGAAGCGGAACAGCACGTAGATCAAGCCGATGGTAAAGGCCGAGACGGCAATGGCCGGCCTTACGAAGGATTTCGCGGCGGCCCTGTCCAGCGGGCGCGCCTCCGGTCTTGTGTCCTTATCCAAAGATAACCCTCCCGTAGGCCGAATCAGAACGTGAATTTCGCGCCGGTCTCAAAGGCCTTGTATGCGCCGTCCATCAGGCGGGTGAGCATGACGGCCTCGTCGATCGTGGACGGGGCGGGCGTGCCATCGGTTACCGCGTTGACCCACTGGTCGATCGGCAGCGGCGCCTTTTCGGGCAGCTCGAGGTCGACCCACTTGCCGCCGGTGGCCTTACCGCCCCACTGTGCGGTCTCGCCGTGGACCATCAGCGCGCCGTCCGTGCCGCTGATCTCGAGCGTATACGGGTTGCACTCGGAGACGAAGCCGGTTTCGGAGACGCCGATCGCGCCGTTTTCAAACTCGATGACCGAGACGGCGTTGTCCTCGACGCCGCGGTTCGTGACCTGCGTAAACGTGGAGGTGATCGCCTTCGGCGCGCCGAGCAGCCAGTAAAGCGTGTACATCGGGTGTGCGCCGAGGTCCATCATCGCGCCGCCGCCGCACTGCGCCTTGTCGTAGAAGTGCGGGGGGAGCCAATCGGCGGAGCTGCCGTTGTGCACATTGCGCACGCGCGCATAGGTAATGCGGCCGAGCTTTCCGGAATCGAGCATCGCCTTCGCGGCGCGGAGCGTCGGGAACGTGCGGTGCGGGTAGGAGATCGTGAAAACGCGGCCGGAGGCCTTTACGGCTTCGGCTGCGGCCACGGCGTCCTCTACGCCGATGGTGAGCACCTTCTCGGTGAAAATGTTTTTCTTTGCGGCGGCCGCTTTTTGCAGCAGCGCCGGGTGGTCGCAGGTAGCCGAGCAGAGCACGACGCTGTCGATGCTGCCGTCCTGCATGATGCCGTCGAGATCGTTTGTGAACGGCAGGCCCATCTTTTCGGCGAACGCTTTGCCGCGGGCTTCGTCGCTGTCCCAGACAGCGGCGGCCTCCGCCTTCGGGTTCTCAAGGATCGCCCGGGTGTATTCTTCGGTGTGCACATGCCATGTGCCGATGATTGCTGCTTTCATACTGTTCCTACTCCTCCGTTTTTTTAGGTTTTTTGATTGAACTCCTTGCGGCAGCGCTGGCAGGTGACGCGGATCTTTCCGCGGCCGCGCGGCGCACGAAGCTGCTGGCGGCAGTTCGGGCACTTGAAGTATTTGTACTGCTTGCGCTCCCGAAACGCCGTTTTCCTAATTCTAAACCATTTTTGCAGCGGTGTCCACACTTTTAGAAAAGAATAATATTCTTTTTGCCGCTGGGCTGTATTGCGGGAGAGCATGCGGAAGATCGCATAGATGTACAGCGCGTAGGCGACGAAGGTCAGCGGCCAGAAACGCGTGAGCTGCGCGATGAACGCCACCACAAGCCCGGCGATGAGCAGGACGAGATTCAGCGTATCCGTTCCGTAGCGCCCGTACATAAATCGTCTCAGTTTTTCCAAAAACACGCGAGAACACGCTCCTTTGAAATGTTACTTTCATTAGTATAATGCGGCCGCCGGTGATTTTCAAGAAAGCCGCAAGTTCTTTAATAGTAAATTTACAGTTTATTCTTATAGCGGCCCGAAACAGCGCGCGGCTCGCCGGCAAAGCGCGGGAGGCTTTGCGTGTTGGGTGTGCCGAGTGCGTCCCGCTTAGTGCGGATCCTGCCGCGGGCGGATGTTTCGGGGCAGCCCGCGCAGAAAATGCTCGGGCAGGCGGTGGGGGCCGGTGCGCGCCGCATGCCAAAAATGGGCGAAAATTCCTCTTGACTTTTGAGAACGCACGTTCTATAATAAAATCAAACGGAAGCGAACGAATATTTGCAACGCATGTTCCGAATAAAGTTTCCTTGAGGAGGGAAAGCCGTGGACCGCGTGATCCTGCACATCGACATGAACAACTTCTACGCGTCGGTCGAAACGCTGTACGACCCCGCTCTGCGGGATATCCCGATGGCGGTCGGCGGCGACAAGGAGCGCCGGCACGGCATCGTGCTCGCGAAAAATATGCTGGCTAAGGCGAAGGGCGTCAAAACGGCGGAGGCGCTCTGGGAGGCCGAGCGCAAGTGCCCGGGCATCCGCTTCGTGCCGCCGCATTTCGACCGCTACGCGAAGTATTCGCGGCTCGCAAAAGCGATCTACGCGCAGTACACCGATATGGTGGAGAGCTTCGGCCTCGACGAGTGCTGGCTCGATGTGACCGGCAGCACGCGGCTTTTCGGCAGCGGGCGCGAGATCGCGGAGGAGATCCGCCGGCGCGTCCGGGAGGAGCTCGGGCTCACGGTTTCGGTCGGCGTCTCATTCAACAAGATTTTCGCGAAGCTCGGCAGCGACTACAAAAAGCCGGACGCCGTCACCGAATTCACGCGGGAGAATTTCCGTGCGCTCGTTTGGCCGCTCGATGCGGCGCAGCTTCTCTTCGTCGGCCGCTCGACGCAGGCGGCGCTGCTCAAATACGGCATGCGGACGATCGGCGACGTCGCGCGCGCCGACCGCGGGCTTCTTCGAAAGCTGTTTGGGAAAAACGGCGAACAGCTCAGCCTTTATGCGAACGGCGGGGACACGGCGCCGGTCGCGCACATCGGCGCGGAGGAGCCGCTGAAGAGCGTCAGCAACAGTACGACGGCGATCCACGACCTGCGCGACGACGGCGAGATCCGCGCGGAACTGTACGTGCTTTCGGAGAGCGTCGCGCACCGCCTGCGAGAAAAGGGTCTGAGCGGCTACAACGTGCAGCTTTCGGTGCGCAAGTACAACCTCGAGACATACCAGCGGCAGAAAATGCTCGATGTGGCGGTCGCCGATTCGGAGAGTATCTTCCGCGCGGCCTACGGGCTGTTTCGGGCGCACCACACGGGGGAATCGATCCGCAGCATCGGCGTGCGTGTTTCGTCGCTCGTGCCGCTCGGCATGACGCAGTGCTCGCTGTTCAGCGACGCGGCGCGCGGCCAGCGGATGCAGAAGCTCGAGACGGCGGTGGATTTTCTGCGCTGCAAGTACGGCGACGGCGTGATCGAGCGCGGCATCCAGCGCATGCACAGCGGGCTGTTTGAAACCGAGGATGCGCGCCGCCGCACGCACATCGAGAACCCGTTCAAGGGCGTGGCGGTGTAGGAGGGGTGAGAATGGACACGATGGAAAAGCTGCGCATCCTGACGGACGCGGCAAAATACGATGTGGCCTGCACCTCGAGCGGCGTTGACCGCGCGGGCGTGCAGGGCGGCATTGGCTCCGCCGCCGCGTGCGGCATCTGCCACAGCTTCGCGAGCGACGGCCGGTGCATCTCGCTTTTAAAGGTGCTGATGAGCAACGCGTGTGCCTACGACTGCGCCTACTGCCTGAACCGGCGCACGAACGAGACGGCGCGCGCGGCATTCCGCCCGCGGGAGCTCGCCGACCTCACGGTCAGTTTTTACCGCCGCAACTACATTGAGGGGCTGTTTCTGAGCTCGGCGGTCGTCGGCACGCCGGATTACACCTGCGAGCTGATGTTAGAAACGCTGCACATTCTGCGCCGGGAGTACCGCTTCGGCGGCTACATCCACGTGAAGGCGATCCCCGGCGCGGATGAAGCGCTGATCCGGGCGCTCGGGCTGCTTGCGGACCGCATGAGCGTCAATATCGAGCTGCCCTCGAGCGAGAGCCTCACGCGCCTCGCGCCGCAGAAAACGAAGGAGAGTATCCTCGCGCCGATGACGCGCATCCGGGACGGCATCCGCGAGAACGCGCACGACCTCGTGCGGTACCGCAGCGCGCCGCGCTTCGTGCCCGGCGGGCAGTCCACCCAGATGATCGTCGGCGCGACGCCCGAGAGCGACCGGCGCATTTTGCATCTCACCGAGGGGCTTTACAGGAAATACGCCTTGAAGCGCGTGTTTTATTCGGCGTATATCCCGCTCATAGAGGACCGCAGCCTGCCGGCGCTGAACACCGCGCCGCCGCTGCTGCGGGAGCACCGGCTCTATCAGGCCGACTGGCTGCTGCGCTTTTACGGCTTCACGGCGGGCGAGATCCTCGACGACGCGCACCCGGATTTCGACCCGCAGCTCGACCCGAAATGTAACTGGGCCGTGAACCACCCGGAAGAATTCCCCGTGGAGGTCAACCGCGCGCCGTACGAAAAGCTGCTGCGCGTGCCGGGCATCGGTGTGACGAGCGCAAAGCGCATCCTGCGGGCGCGCCGCACGGCGAAGCTCGACTTCGAGGGGCTCCGCCGGCTCGGCGTCGTGCTCAAGCGCGCGAATTACTTCATCACCTGCCAGGGCAGATCGATCAGCCGCATCCGCACGGATAACCCCGCCGTGCTCGCCGGCGCCCTGCGCGACCGCGGCCTGCCGCAGGGCGGCCTTCAGCCTGAAATGCCCGAGCAGCTCTCGCTGTTCGCGCCGACAAAGGAGGATTCCGTAAAATGTCTGACCGGCCAGCTGTAATCTACTACTACGACGGCACCTACATGGGCTTTCTCTCCTGCGTGTTCGAGAGCTTTGCCGAGCATGAGGACCCGGTTTCGATCTGTGCGGCCGACGCGGCGGACCAGACCGCGCTGTTCGGCGCAAAGTACATCGAGACGGACAGGAAGCGCGCGGAGCGCGTGCGCGTCTCGATCCCGAAGAAAATGGGGCTAGAGGCGCAGGACCTGCTCGAGCGCGCGTTTCTCACCTGTCTGCCGCAGCGGGAAAAGCATATGCTCGCCTTTATGCGGCTCGGCTACAGGGTGGGCCGGCCGGTATGCGGCATGCTGGCCGACCCGGTCGTCCACACGCTGGACAAGGCCGTGAAATTTCTCGGGCGAGAGGCGCACCTGTTTCTGGGGTTTCTGCGCTTTGCGGAGTGCGGCGACGTGCTGATCGCGCAGATCGAGCCGAAAAACAACGTCCTGCCGGTCATCGCGCCGCACTTCATCTCGCGCTTTTCCGGCGAGAATTTCATGATCTTCGACCGCACGCACAGGCTTGCCCTGCTCTACAAGGACGGCGAGCCGGCGATCCTGCGCGCGGATACGGTCGAGCTGCCGCCCGAATCGCCGGGAGAGCAGCGCTGCCGCGCGATGTGGCGGACGTTTTACGACACGGTGGGGATTGAAGGAAGACGCAACGATGTCTGCCGGAGAACGCACATGCCGAAACGGTACTGGCGCGATACGCCGGAGCTGGGACACTTGGTGTAGGGCTGCGTCCGGTTCCGCCGCGGGCCTGCGCAGTGCGGGGCGGTCTTTTCTGCCGACGGGCGCACTGCCGCTGTGAAGCGGGGCCGGGCGGCGGACAAAAATACGCGGGCGCGGACAGGACGGCGCCGTGTCGCCGTGTGGTATAATAACAGTACGGCCGTGCAGGCGCATGCGGCCGGGGTGCCCGTGCCCCGGCGCGGCGTGCACCGTCGGCCGGTACGGGATCTGTATGGATGAGGGGGCGCAGGACTTTTCGCACTGGATTGCGGGCGACTACACGGGCGGCGAGATTCCTGCGGGAATAGAAACGCAGGAGATTCCGGCGCGGCGGACTACCCGGAGGCGGCCCAGGCGGCCATCCTGGAGATGTTCCGCCAGACCGGGCCTTACCGGATGGAAAACGGCCTTTTAAAGCAGGGTGTGTTGATCCGACATCTTCTGTTGCCGGGAGAACTGGAGAACACCCGAAGAGTCATCGACTGGGTGGCGGAGAGCTTCCGCCCCGGGGAGGTGCTGTTTTCCCTCATGAGCCAGTATACGCCCCAGCCAGGGGCAGAAGGGAAACTGGCCCGCCACGTGACCAAGGCGGAGTACCGGGCGGCAGTGGAGTACATGGAAAACTGCGGGATCACCGACGGCTACACCCAGGAGCGGACGTCGGCCAGGGAGGAGTACACCCCGGCCTTTGACCTGCGGGGAATTTGAGTGCTTGCCTTCAGACGCGGTATGGACAAATTCCGTGGCCTATGTTATGTTGAAAAAAACAAGACCGAGGGGGCGGAGAGATGATCCGCGGCAAGTGGAAGTGGCTGTTGATCCTGCTGGCGGCGCTGGCTGTGCTGGTGGGGCTGATGGCTTTGGAGACCCTGCTGGGCAGCGTCCGCAAGTGCGGCTGAGCCCCGGCGGCCCTATTTGCAGAGGAGGGATTTCATGGCCCGAAGCGTGAAGCGAGTGGTACTGGTCCTACTGGCGGCGGCCGTCCTGGCCTTTGCAGCCTGGATGCTGTGGCCCCGCTCCATCGGGGATGCGGTGGATCTGGAGGGCGAGGATTTTTACGGCTTTTTGGTCACCCTCGATGTGCGAGACGGGCAGAGCCAGACAGACTCTGAGAG
>URQJ01000077.1 GCA_900549945.1 uncultured Oscillospiraceae bacterium | reverse complement strand
ACAGCCCGCTGCGCACGCTCGACCTCAAGGCGGAGAGCTGCGCGCTGTGGTCGGCGCTCGCCGCGCATGCCGGGGAGCGCTTTTGCGAGACGCGCTCTGCGGAAAACGCGGTGCTGCAATCCCGCCTGCAAAGCATGATACGGTTTATCGAGACGCATTACCCCGAGCGGATCGCGCTCGCCGACATCGCAGGCGCCGCCGGCGTGAGCAAAAGCGAGGCGCTGCGCTGCTTCCACGCCGGCATACAGACCTCGCCGGTGCGCTTTCTCACCGATTACCGGCTGGCCCGAGGCAAAGCGCTCCTGCTGAAAACCAAGGATACCGTGACCGCCGTCGCGCTGTCCGTCGGCTTTGAAAGCGGCGGATACTTCACGCGCATGTTTCACCGCGCCTTCGGGATGACGCCCAAGGCCTTCCGCGCCGCGGCCTCCGGCACACGGGAAAAATAAATGCGCTCCACGGCTTCCGCACGGAAGCTGCGGGGGCGCATTTCACTTTCCCTTTTCATTCAGATCGCGCACGATCTGCAAAATATGCTCGGCCTGCGCCGGCGGCAGCCGGCCGATCTCGCGCACAAGCGCATCCGTTTTCCCCGGAGACGCGACCTCCGTGTTGAAAAACGCCTGCGGCGTGATCCCAAAATACGCACAAATGTAGAAAAATCCGCTCAAGGACGGCAATGTGCGTCTGTTTTCGATTTTGTTGATGTAGCTCTCGCTTTGTCCGAGCGAAAGGCTCATGTCGCGCGCCGAAACGCCCTTTTCCATGCGGAGTGCTGTCAGCCGCTCCGCAAACCATTTTTCGTAATCCATGCGTTCATCTCCTTTGCGGCTTTAATAACTATAAATCTTTACAGTTTATTTTTCGGAGAATTGCAGGATTTATTTATCTCAATTCATCGAATTGTAAGATATAAAAATTGAATATGGGGATTTGAATTCCACAAACAGGAAAAAGCGCCGTCCCTTTCCATTGGACTGCGCGCGCCGAATATTTGCCGCTGCAAGCCGGGTGCGCCCGAGAGCACGTCCATTTCTTTCGAAGGCGGAACTGCGCAAACGTCCGGCACAGGCGGCAGGCCATCCAGCCGCTGCCGCCGGAGGCTCTGTATCCTGCACCGCGCCGGCGCACGCCGCAGCCGAACCGCACATCTGAAAATTTCTGCACCGCCTCCGCGCACGAAAGAACAGCCTCGGCCCGCAAAAAATTACAGGCCGAGGCTGTTCTTATTTTTCGCGCAGCATACCGCGAAGCGTCTCCTCCGCCGCCTCGAGGTCCGGGCTGCACAGCACCGGGATCAGCCCGGCCAGCGTCTCCGGCTCCAGATCCCACCATTTGAGCCGCAGCAGCGTTTCGGTCAGCGCCGCGCTGAACCGCCTTTTAAGCAGGCGCGCCGGGTTGCCGCCGAATACCGTGTAGGGCGGCACGTCCTTCGCGACGACCGAGTACGCCGCAATAACCGCGCCGTCGCCGATATGCACGCCCGGCAGGATGACGCTCTCCCGGCCGATCCACACGTCGCTGCCGACGACGATATCCCCCTTGAACGGAAGCTGGCCGAGGTGCGGCGGCGCGTTTTCCGCCCATGCCCCGCCGAACACCGCAAAGGGATACGTCGTCACGCTGCTCAGACGGTGGTTCGCCGCGCCCATGATAAATTTCACGCCGGAGGCGATCGCGCAGAATTTGCCGATCACCAGCCGGTCGCCGAATTCCGGGTAATTAAAAAGCACGTTGTTCTTTTCAAAGCCAGCCGGATCCTCCGGGTCATCGTAATACGTGTAGTCGCCCACGAGAATGTTGGGTGCAGTAATAACATTTTTTATGAAGCATGTCGTGCCGTAATCGTTCGGAAACACGACATTCGGGTTTGGAATTATTTTCATATTATTTTTCGCTCCTTTTATTTTTGCTCCGCATCACCTCCTTTGCCCCTTTGAATCACTGCGACGGCCCGCAGCCTCCTGATCTCTCGCATTTTTCGTGCACATCCTCTTTCTGTTCTTTGTAAAAATCCGCGCCGTTACGGCTTCCGTGCGGCGAGCTCCTCCTCGATCGCCGCCAAAAGCACGCTGGGCTGGATGTCCAGCGCCTCGCCGATGCGGTAGAAGGTCTCGAGCGTCGGCTTGCGCGCGCCGCGCTCAATGGCGCTCAGGTGCGTGCGGCCGATGTCCGCCAGCCCGCTCAGAACCTCCTGTGAAACACCCTTCTGTTCCCGAAAACGCTGTATGACAGCGCCGACCACCTGTGCGTCCAGCATATTGACCACCCCTTCCCCTAGTAGTTTAGGGAAAAAGCGGCCGAATTATGAATACATATGTTGTCTTGTGAACACAAATGTGTTATACTTTTCCAAAAGGTACAAAGGAGGGACAACCATGTGGGATGCAAAACGGCTGCTGCGCTGCGGCGAACGGCTCTATCGGGCCGGAAAATACGCCCTGTGCGCGCTCCTCATCGGCCTCCTCGTTCTGCTCGTGCTGGCACTCGTTTCACTCCTGCGCTTCGGGGCTATCCTCTTCGTCGCCGGCGACGCGATGCTCACCGCCGCATGGATCGCCGCGCTCGCCGCATGCGCCGCCGGCCTGCTCGGCGCGCCGCTGTTCTTGTTCGGCCTGCACCTGATTGCACTCGCCAAAATTGCCGAAAACACTGAAAAGAGCCCCTGACGCACCGAATGCGCCGGAGGCTCTTCCCATTTTAGATGCGGAGCCGCCCCGGCCTTACCACGAGATCTCGCGCAGATAGGCGTCGCGCAGAACGAGCCGGTTTTCGTCGGAATGGATGTACGGCTCCTTCTCGTCGTAGCATAAACCGGAAACGATGTATTCCGCCGCGCACATGCCGCCCGGCGCGCCGTCATCGCAGTACCAGCGGAATGTAAAGCCCTCGGGGCGCAGGCGGTTGAAGAGAATCTTCCCCATCATATTGAGGCCCGCGAGCGACGCGTGGTAGGCGAGATCCGCCCTGCCGGTGCTCCAGCTGTTGCTCGATTCCATCTCCGTAATCGCCGCAGCACGCTTCATGCCGCGGCGCAGCAGCGGGAGAAACGCCTCCGCCGCCGCGCGGTTTCCATAGACGTTCCGCATCATCGCCTCCACCAGCACGCCGCTGTCGTGCCCGGCGCCGATCTCCCCATCCTGCGGGTGAGCCGCCGCGCCGGCCACAAAAATGTCGAGCCTGCCGTCCGCCGCCTCTACGGTTTTCACCGCGGCCGCGAGGCTTTCCGGCACGAGCGGGTCGAACACAAGGTATTCCGCATTTTCATCGCGCAACTGCGGCACGGCCGGAACGCCGAGGTAAACCTTGTCGCCGTGCGCCGCAAACCAAGATGCCGCTTCGCGGACCGCGGGGCGCCCGGTCTCCATCAAAAGTACAATTCTGTTCATCGCGCTTCCCCCCTGTCAATACGGCCACATCTCGTCGCTGACGTCGGTCATGACGAGCACGTCCTCGGTCTCGCGGTCGGCCGTAAACTGGCGGTATGCGACCGCCGCGGTTTCCTCCGGCTCGAAATTGCCGGCCGTCGATTTCTTCCCGCTCATGTACGAGCGCACCCAGCCCGGGTGGTACAGGCGGAACGTGTATCCCATGGGGTAAAGCGTGCGGAACATGCACCGCACCAGCATGTTGAGCGCCGTTTTCGAGGTGGTGTAGGCGAATCCGCCGTCCCGGTGCGCCACCGACACGCTGCCCGCTTCGCTCGAGATGAACGCGAGCCGCTTCATGCCGGCCTGCATCAGCGGCAGAAAGGCCTCAACCATGCGCACGGCGCCGGCCACATTCACGTTATAAATCGCGCGGGTTTTCTCCGGGTCGTCGCCGCCGGAAATACCGGCGCAGCTCACAAGCAGGTCGATGTGGTCGCAGCGCGCCGCGGTCGCCTCAGCAGCGGCCCGCACCGATGCATCACACCCGACGTCCAGCGGCAGAATCTCCAGCGCATCGGGGTATTTTTCCCGCAGCGCATCGAGCGCCGGCCATTCGGGCATGAACTGCCCGGCGAACACGTGCCAGCCGCCCTCGAGGAATTTCTCGCAGAGCGAGAAGCCCACGCCGCGGTCCGCGCCGGTGATCCATACAGTTTTCCTCTCCATCTGCCTCACCGCTCCTTCATGCACCATTCGGCGGCGTTCGTGAACAGCCGCTGGAACCGCTCGTCCTCCCATACGTCCAGCGTGTGGCCGGGCGTCAGCGCGCAGAGGCGTCCCCTGCCGATCTCGCGCGTGTAGCCCGCAGGCTGGATCCCGCCATTTTCGGAGCGGCTCTCGAGAAAGACCTCCGCATCCTCGCAGGTCATTTCCATCGCGTAATGCTCGTCGCGGATCACAAAATCCGGCACGCCGTCGAGGATCGGGTGATCCTGCGCCGCCGCCCGTAAATGCACGGTGCAGCGCGGCGGGTGCCCGCGGAAGGCCGCGCCGGCCAGACGCACGTACTCCGCACAGCGCTCCTCGGTATAGGCGAGACCCGAATGCACCGCGAGGAAGCCGCCGCCCGCGCGGATAAATTCCTCGAACTCGGCGGGCCCGACCTCCGTCACGCCCGGCTCGAACCACGGAGCCGGGTTCACCGCGATCACGCTGTTGCTCTTGCAGCAGACGATCAGGCGGTACTTTGCGATGCGCGCCGGCGTCAGAATATCCTTCGCGGCTTTGACAATGTCGAAGCTGAAGCGGCCGTCCGCCCTTGCGGCAAGCCCCTTCTCGATGACCTCGGCCGGGTGCCAGAGGTCGTCGCAGATGACCAATACTTTCTCCATGACCCCATCTACTTTCTGTTTTAAAATTCTCCGAAACCGGAGCTTCTTCTATTATACAGGAAAGCTCTCCAAAAGAACACAGTCAAAACTACGTTTTTACAGTCTTTTTTTACAGGAATATGCGCCGGACGATACCATATACCGTATTTGCAAAAGCCGCGGGCAAGAAAAAAGCCCGCGGCACATGCCGCAGGCCCCTTAACAGCTTATTTCGCTTTTTTCGCCGTCTTAACGGATTTCGCGGCCTTGGCCGGCGCCTTTGCGGGCTTCTCGGCCTTGACCTCCTTCACGGCGCGCTTGACCGGCGCCTTCGCTTCCTTTTCGACCTCGGTGACGACCCAGTCCTGATTCTCGCCCTTGACAAACTCCCAGAGCTGTGCCGGCGCGTAATCGGAATCGCTGATATCCTTGATGTCAACCACCTTGCCGGAAGCCGCGTGCATGAGCTTGCGGAAGCCACGCGTCGTGGTCGTCAGCTTCCAGAGCTGGTCGGCGCTGCCCTGCGGCGCCGCAGCGGTGAGCACCGTGCCATTCTCCGCCTCGCCGGGAACGGTGAGCGCAAAACCGGTTGCCTTATTGACGAGCTGCACCGCTGTGCCCTCGGCGGGCACAGCGCGCCAGATCTGCATATCGCTGCCGTCCTCGGTCATCTGAACGACCGCAGCGCCGTTCACCGCCAGCATCTTGCCGCTTCTGCGGTTCGTGAGGACATATTTTTTTTCCATCTTAACTGCCATGATTTTTCTCTCCTTACTGATATATACACGGTTTTTTGCTTCTGTTTTCTGTATTATCAGTATAAGGCGAGGCGGCGGCAAAGTCAAATCTTCATTTTCCGCACCGCCGCGGCGCAGAATCTGCCGTTTCCCACAGATTTCCCTGCATTTTTGCCGTGCTTCCGGGAGATTTGTCAAAAAAATCCGCGGCTTTTGGGCATACGTCCGCACGAGCACCGGCTTTTTGTCCAAAATCCCGTGCAGTTTTTATTAAATATTTTCCGCCTTTCTGCGCCCGTGCACGGCAAATTGTAAGAGAAAATTCATTTCTGATGCCTTGCAATCGCCCATGTATTCGTGTATCCTTTTAAAGAACGACTATTTGGGAAAGGGAAAATCGGGTATGGAAACTGAAAAGACGGAAAACGCACGGCCCTGCACGGACCTGAAAACGGGTCTTTCGGCAGAGGCGGTGCGAAAGCGCATGGAAATGGGCCTCAGCAACGCGGACGAGGGCATCAAAACCAAAACAGAAAAGCAGATTATTCTTGAAAACACCTTTACTTTTTTTAACATTTTAAACTTTGTGCTGGCCTTCTTTGTGCTGCTGGTCGGCTCGTTCAAAAACCTGCTGTTTCTCGGCGTGATTTTTTCAAACGCCGCGATCGGCTCCTTTCAGGGGATCCGCGCCAAGCGGACGATCGACAAGCTCTCCCTGATCTCCGCGCCGAAGGTCACTGTGCTGCGCGACGGGGCGCTGCACCACATCGCCGTGCATGAGATCGTGCTCGACGACGTGATGCAGCTCTCGAATGGCCAGCAGATCTGCGCCGACGCTGTTGTGCGGCAGGGCGAGGTGGAGGTCAACGAATCGCTGATCACCGGCGAAAGCGACCCGGTGCTCAAGCACACCGGGGACAAGCTGCTTTCGGGCAGCTTCATCGTCTCCGGAAGCTGCCTCGCGCAGGCGGAGCACGTCGGCCGCGACAGCTATGCGAACCGCATCGCAAACGACGCGAAGTACATCAAGCACTCGCATTCCGAGATCCTGCACGCGCTGAACTTCATCGTCAAGACGATCGGCTTCGCGCTGATCCCGATCGGCCTTCTGCTCTTCGGCAAGCAGTTTTTCATTCTGCACGACACCTTCAAGGACGCGGTCGTCAGCTCGGTCGCCGCAATGATCGGCATGATTCCGGAGGGGCTGATTCTGCTCACAAGCGTCGTGTTCGCCGTCAGCGTGATCCGGCTTTCGAAATACAAGACGCTCGTACAGGACCTCTACTGCACCGAATCGCTCGCGCGCGTCGATGTCCTCTGCCTCGATAAGACCGGCACGATCACCGAGGGTACGATGCAGGTCGATGAGATCATCCCGCTCGAGGGCTGTACCGAAGCGGAAATGACGGAGGCGCTGACCGCGCTCGTCGGCGCGCTTTCCGACGACAACCCGACCTACAACGCCGTAAAGGCGCAGTTTTCCGGCGAAACGCTCTGGCGCGCGGGCGCGGTCGTCCCGTTTTCCTCGGCGCGCAAGTGGAGCGGCGCGGTTTTTGAGGGGCGCGGCACCTATGTGATGGGCGCCGGCGAATTTATCCTGCACGAGCGCTTCGATGCGCTCCGTGCACAGACCGAAGCGTATGCCGCGCGCGGCGAGCGCATTCTGCTGCTCGCCCGGGCGGACGGCGCATTCGCCGAGGATAAATCCCTGCCCGCCGACGTGCGGCCGGTTGGCCTGATCGCCATCAGCGATAAGATCCGCGCCGAGGCGCCGCAGACGCTCCGCTACTTTGCCGAGCAGGGCGTGACGCTGAAGGTTATTTCGGGCGACAATGCCGTGACCGTCTCGAATATCGCGCAGAAGGCCGGTCTGGCGGACGCCGAAAATTACTGCGACGCCACAACGCTGCAAACCGAGGCGGACATCAGCGCGGCGATCGAGCGGCACACGGTGTTTGGCCGCGTCACCCCGCAGCAGAAGCTGCAGTTTGTCAAAGCGCTCAAGGCGAACGGCCACACGGTCGCGATGACCGGCGACGGCGTGAACGACGTGCTCGCGCTCAAGGAGGCCGACTGCAGCATCGCGATGGCCTCGGGCAGCGACGCCGCGCGCACAGTTTCAAATCTCGTGCTGCTCGACTCCAACTTCGCCTCGATGCCGCAGGTTGTCAAGGAGGGCCGGCGGTCGATCAACAACCTCCAGCGCTCCGCCTCCCTGTTCCTGCAAAAGACAATTTACTCGATCATTCTCGGCGTGCTCTTTATCTTCCTGCCCGCCTCCTATCCCTTTGAGCCGATCCACCTCACCTTTGTCAGCGCGCTGACGATCGGCGCGCCGTCGTTCATTCTGGCGCTTGAGCCGAACAGCGACCGCATACGCGGCAATTTCCTGACGAACGTGCTCAAAAAATCCTTCCCCTCGGCGCTGACGATGATCCTCGGCGTTCTGTTCCTCTGCCTGTTCCAGCAGCAGCTCGGCCTCACGCAGGAGCAGGTCTCCACGCTCTCCGTGCTCGTCGCGTTCACGGTCGGCTTTATGCTGATGTTCAAGCTCTGCGTGCCGTTCAATGCCCTGCGCGGCGCGCTGTTCGGCACGATGATGCTGGCTTTCATCCTCGGCTACATCCTTTTCATGGATATTTTCTCGCTCGTACCGCTGACCGCCGCCATGCTTTTTGTACTGATCCCGCTGCTGCTCGTGCTGATCGTCTTTATGGTGCTTTCGAACCATTTCATGGAGCACATCGCGGAAAAGCACGCGGACCGCTTCTTCGCCTCCGACCTGTTCCGCCGCCTGCACGGCTCCGAAAAAAAGCGCCGCGACGTCTAACTCCCCGGTCCGCCGCCTGCGCGCAGGTTGACGGCCGGATGCACCGCAGGCAAGATGAACGGATCGTTTGTTGTCCCGTACAAAATATAGCCTCCCCGCAGGAGCGCTGCACGCGCTTTCCTGCAGGGAGATTTTCGTTTTATTTCAAACAGCCGCAGACCGGCGCGGCGAACGCCCCACAGGCCCGCCGCACACGCCGCAGCCCCAGATCTCACAGAACGCGGCCGCTGCCTGCCGGCACGTCACACGGGCC
>URQJ01000076.1 GCA_900549945.1 uncultured Oscillospiraceae bacterium | reverse complement strand
TCCCTACACGACGCTCTTCCGATCTGGCGGTTGTGGCGAGTTCCGGCGGAGGCGGCGTTTCCCTGCACCTTTCCGAGCGGCAGGCGGCGGACGCCGTGCAGCCGGATTACGGCCGGCTCATCCTCTGGAGCTGCATCTGGATGGCGCTCGTGATCCTCGGTTCGTACGTCACGATTGCGGTTTCAAACCGAAAAAAGCGGGGAAAGCAGGAAGAAAACAGATAAAAAACGGGGAATCGCGGCCGGAAAGCCACGGTTCCCCGTTTTGTTTCACAATATGGCGGTCAGAAGCAGAAATAACCGATCAACGCGATGGCAAAGCCGAGCGCCGCACCGCAGACGACCTCGATCATCCGGTGGCCGAGCGATTCGTTCAGCTTCGGGATCATCTCGTTGAGCTGCGTTTCGTCCTTTGCGTTCTCGTCGGCGAGGTATTCCACAATGTAATTGATCGCCTTGGCGTGCAGGCCGGCCGCCCAGCGCACGCCGGTCGCGTCGTACATGACGATCAGCGCCAGAATAAAGGCCATGGCGAAGATCGGGGAATCGAAGCCGTAGAGCAGGTAGGAGAGCAGAAGCACGGAGCAGGTTACCGCCGAGTGCGAGCTCGGCATGCCGCCTGCGCCGGCGAGACGCTCCCGCTTGAATTCACCCTTTGTGAACAGGTGAATGGCCGTCTTGAGCAGCTGCGCGGCGACCCAGGATACAACGCCGACATTGATCAGCGGGTTTGAAATCAAAATGGAAAAATCAAAATTCATGCTTCCAGTCTCTTTTCGGTGAAATTGCAAAGTGCCTGCGTACGGATACCGGCACACTTTTCCATATCATTTTAACCGCAAACGGCCGTCTTGTCAATTCTGCCGATTCAAAAGTAAGAAATTTGAAATTTACCGGCGGCGCCCTTGCAGGATGCGGGGCGTTGTGCTAAAATAATGGACATGATGAACGTGAGAAACTACGCGAAGGAACTGGATAAAATCGTGGAGGCGCTGTACCGGGAGAACAGGCGGCCCTCTCTGCTGCTGCACGCCTGCTGCGCGCCGTGTTCGAGCGCTGTGCTTGAGCGGCTGACGGCGGCGTTTGCGGTGACCGTGCTGTTCTATAACCCGAACATCGCCCCGCAGGCCGAATACGAAAAGCGTGCGGCGGAGCTCGAGCGGCTGATCTGCGAGATGCCCGCCGCACAGGGCGTGCAGATGGTGCGCGCCCCATATGACCCGCGCGAATTTTTGGAGGCGGTGCGCGGATTTGAGACGGTGCCGGAGGGCGGCGAGCGCTGCTTTCGCTGCTACCGCCTGCGCTTGGAAGCGGCCGCCCGGTATGCCGCGGCGCACGGCTTCGATTATTTTACGACGACGCTGTCGATCAGTCCGCTGAAAAACGCGGCGAAGCTCAATGCGATCGGCGAGGCGCTCGGGGCGCAGTACGGCGTGGCGCATCTGCCCGCCGATTTTAAAAAGAAAGAGGGCTACAAGCGCTCCATCGTGCTTTCGCGGGAATACAGTCTTTACAGGCAGGATTTCTGCGGCTGTGTGTTTTCAAAAAGGGAAAGGATGAAAAAAGAGGATGGCAGTCACACATAACGGTGTAACCTACCGGGTGGCGGACGCGCACGCGCACATTTACCCGGGAAAAATTGCGGAGAAGGCGACGGCTAACGTGGGCCGCTTCTACGGCATCGAGATGGATGAGGTCGGCCTGCCGCATATCCTGAGCGAGGAGGGCAAGGCGGCCGGCATCGACCGCTTTCTCGTCTGCTCGGTCGCGACGAAGGTGGAGCAGGTGGAATCGATCAACGGCTTCATCGCCGAGAAGTGCGCGAAATACCCGCAGTTTATCGGGCTCGGCGCATGGCATCAGGATATCACGGACATCGAGGGCGAGCTCGACCGCATTCAGGCGCTCGGCATGCGCGGCATCAAGCTGCACCCCGATTTTCAGCGCTTCAACATCGACGAGGCGGGCATGCTCGAGGTGTATGCCGCCTGCATGCGCCGCGGTATGGTGGTGCTGTTCCACACCGGCGACGACCGCACGGATTTCTCCTCGCCGCGCCGCCTTGCGCGCGTGCTGGAGAAGCTGCCTGATTTCGTGTGCATCGCCGCGCATCTCGGCGGCTACCGCGAATGGGCGGATGCGCGCGCCGTTTTGCAGGGCACGAACGTGTATATCGACACGAGCAGCTCGCTCTTTGCGGTCAGCGCGGAGGATGCGCGCCGGAGCATCGCGCATTTCGGCGTCGATAAGACGCTGTTCGGCACGGATTTCCCGATGTGGACGCCGAAGGAGGAGCTGGAGCGCTTCTTTGCGCTCGGCTACGGCGAGGCGGAGAACCGCAAGATGCTGTACGATAATTTTGCGCGGCTCTTTTCGCTGTAGGATAAGGGTACGAAGGGGCAGACCTGCGCTTGCGCGGGTCTGTCCCTTTTTGACGGGGCGGCGCAACGCACAGTTGCTTGCGCTGCTTTCCGGCTTTTGCTAGAATGGAAGAAAACTATGGGAGGCATATGAAGTGGAAACCAAGGAAGTGCTTCAAAAGCTGCGCCGCGGGCGCGGCTGGTCGCAGGACGAGCTGGCGGAGAAGGTGTTCGTGACGCGGCAGGCGGTGTCGCGCTGGGAAACGGGGGAGACGGTGCCGAACATCGAATCGCTCCGGCTGCTTTCGGCGCTGTTTGGCGTCTCGATCAATACGCTGCTCGGGTCGCCGCAGAAGCTGTACTGCCAGTGCTGCGGAATGCCGCTCGAGGATGAAGTGATGAGCCGGGAGCCGGACGGCGCCATCAACGAGGAATACTGCAAGTGGTGTTATGCGGACGGAAAGTTTGCCTATGCGTCGCTCGAGGCGCTGATCGACTATCTTGTGCCCGCCATAGCGGGCCCGCAGTGGAGTGAGGCGCAGGTGCGCGCCAATTTAGAGGAAATGCTTCCGAGACTCCGGCACTGGCAGGCGCCGCGGGCGGATGCACCGGAAAATTGTGCAAAGAAGAAATAAATAATTCGTCAATACGACGATATTCAGCAAAACAGCACAGATTCGTTGACGCTTAATGATTTTTTTGCTATACTAAATACGAAAAGTTTCTTTTTTTACACAAAGGGAGGGTGTATTTTCGTATGGCAGGAAAAATTTCTGCTTTTTTCGGCGCACAGGATATGACCGCCGGAAACCCGACCAGCAACCTGATCCGATTTTCGGTGCCGCTGCTCATCGGCAATCTCGCCCAGCAGCTTTACAGCACGGTGGATTCCATCGTGGTGGGGCAGTATGTCGGCGACGGCGCGCTGGCGGCGATCGGTGCCAGCGGCCCGATTCTCAACCTGCTGCTTGTGCTGTTCATGGGCGTTTCGGTCGGCGCGAGCATCATGGTCTCGCAGTATTTCGGCGCAAAGGACAAAGAGCGGCTCTCCGATTCCGTTGGCACCGCGATCACGGCGACCATCGTGTCGTCCGTATTCATCATGGTTGTGGGCCCGCTGATCACCGGCTGGGCGATGTCGTTGCTGCAAACGCCGGAGGACATCTACGTGATGGCGTGCGAATACCTCGTGATCCTGTTTCTGGGCATCATCGGCAGCGCGTTCTACAACATTCTTTCCGGCATTCTGCGCGGCTTGGGCGATTCCGTGATGCCGCTGATTTTTCTCGTGATCGCGTGCGGCTTGAATATTGTTTTGGATATTTGGTTTGTCGCTTCCTTTCACATGGGCGTTGCGGGCGCCGCGTGGGCGACGATTATCTCGCAGGCTGTTTCCGGCATACTGTGCCTGATCCGTCTGCTTTTGATGCGCGACGTGCTGCATGTGCGGCTGCGCTCGCTCTGGCCGAGCAGGGCGCTTTTGTCGCAGCTTGTCCGCCTCGGCCTGCCCAGCGGCCTGACGCAGGCGATCTTTTCCATGGCGATGATCGTCGTGCAGTCTCTGACGAACAGCTTCGGCACCACGATTATCGCGGTTTCCACGGTTGTCATGCGTGTGGACGGCTTTGCGATGATGCCGAACTTCACCTTCGGCACGGCGATGACGACGTTCACAGGCCAAAATATCGGCGCAAAGCAGCTTGAGCGCGTGGAGAAAGGCACGAAATCCGGCATGAAGATCGGCATTGCGGTTTCTGCGATTCTGGTGGTGCTGATTCTGCTGTTCGGGCGCTTCCTCGTCGAGATGTTCACGACGACGCCCGATGTGATTCGGCTGAGCGTACATATGATGCGGATCCTCGCGGTCGGCTATGTGGCGATGGCGGTCACGCAGATCCTTTCCGGCGTTATGCGCGGCGCCGGCGACACGATGACGCCGATGTGGATTTCCATGATCACGACGATCATCATCCGCGTGCCGATCGCGTACGGTCTCGCCGCGCTGATGCAGTCTCCGGACGCGCTGTTTATCTCGATGCTCACGAGCTGGGTGATGGGCGCGGTGCTCACGGTGATCGCCTACCGAATGGGCCGCTGGAAGAAGAAATCGATTATCGGGTCGGCGTCAGCCTGATGCGCTTTGACAGAGGGCGAAAGCCGAGACGGGAAATGCGCTTAAAAAGCCATAGCCGTTCTAAAATGGGGAGGGAGCCGCTTTGGTGCGCGCCCTCCCCATTTTGTGTTGAAGAGGAGAATCGAAATGGAATTTCGAAGATTGAAGGGCGCTGAGCTTGAAAAAATCCTGCAAATAAATGTGGACTTTCGAAGTGGCTTTGCAGACCGCGGAGCAGCGCGGCGCTTTCTGGAAACGGAGCACTGTTGGCTTTATGCGGCTCTGCGGGAGGATGCTGTTATAGGTTTTGCCTACGGCTATGTGCTTTCGCGTTTGGACGGTAAAGCCGATATGCTTTATATCCACGAGGTGGGGGTGGCTGAGCCGGAGCAGCGGCGCGGCGTGGGCTCTGCCATGCTGACGGCGCTGCTCCGGGACGCGGGGCGATCGGGAATCGGCCGCGTATTTCTCTTTGCAGACAGGCATAACGCGGCAGCAAACGCGCTGTACCGGAAGCTCGGCGGCGCGGTGGGGTGGGATTCCGGCGGTGACGATACGGTTTATTTCTTCACGCCGGATGACGCTGCAACGCGCTTTGAACGGAAAAAACGGGAATAATTTGAATTTTAGCTTGATAATCCAAGGCATTGTGTAGTATGATAATCTATAACACAAGTTTGCGGCCGCGGCGCGCCGTTTCACCGCGGCCGTAAAGAAAGGAAAGGTCATACGTATGAAAAGAACAGAAATTATGGCCCTGTACAAATCGCCCGAAGCCTTCAAGGATACTTCGGTCACGGTTTGCGGCTGGGCGAGATCGATCCGCGATTCAAAAGCGCTCGGGTTTATCGATCTGAATGACGGCAGCTGCTTCAAGGGCATTCAGGTCGTTTTCACGGCTGAAAATATCGAGAATTACAGGGAGATCGCGGCACAGAACGTTGGGGCCGCGCTGCGTGTGACCGGCACGTTCATCCTCACGCCCGAAGCGAAGCAGCCGTTTGAGTTGCAGGCGGCGGAGATCGTTGTGGAGGGCGCCTCCTCGCCGGAATACCCGCTGCAGAAGAAGCGCCACACCGTTGAGTATCTGCGCACGGTCGCGCATCTGCGCCCGCGCACCAACCTGTTCAACGCGGCGTTCCGCGTGCGCTCCGCGGCGGCCTATGCGATCCACAAGTTCTTCAACGAAAACGGTTTTGTCTACGCGCACACGCCGATCATCACCGGCAGCGACTGCGAGGGCGCGGGCGAGATGTTCCAGATCACGACGCTCGACATGGAGAATCCGCCGCGCACGGAGGACGGTGCGGTCGATTACAGCAAGGACTTTTTCTCGAAGCAGACCTCGCTGACGGTTTCCGGCCAGCTCGAGGCGGAGTGTATGGCGATGGCCTTCGGCAAGGTGTACACCTTCGGCCCGACCTTCCGCGCCGAGCGCTCGTTCACGCCGCGCCACGCCGGCGAGTTCTGGATGGTGGAGCCGGAGATCGCGTTTGCCGACCTCAACGACGACATGGATCTGATGGAAGCCATGATCAAGTACATCATCCGTGACGTGATGGAGCGCTGCCCGCAGGACATCGATTTCTTCAACCAGTTCGTGGATAAGGGCCTCAAGGAGCGCCTCGGGCACGTCGCCGGCTCCGATTTTGTCCGTATCTCCTATACCGACGCGGTCGCGCTGCTTGAAAAGAACAACGACGCGTTCGAGTACAAGGTTTCGTGGGGGTGCGATCTGCAAACCGAGCACGAGCGCTACCTCACCGAAAAGCAGTTCGGCAAGCCGGTGTTCGTCACCGATTACCCGAAGGAAATCAAGGCGTTCTACATGCGCCTCAACGACGACGGCAAGACCGTCGCGGCGACCGACCTGCTCGTGCCGGGCATCGGCGAGCTCTGCGGCGCGAGCCAGAGAGAGGAGCGCTACGATGTGCTGCTCAGCCGCATCCGCGAACTCGGCCTCAACGAGGAGGACTACTGGTGGTATCTCGACCTGCGCCGTTTCGGCGGCAACAAGCACGCGGGCTTCGGCCTCGGCTTTGAGCGCATGGTGATGTACCTCACCGGCATCGCGAATATCCGCGACGTGCTGCCGTTCCCGCGCACCACGGGTTCGGCGGAATTCTGATCTCACGGGTTTCCGGCAGATTTTACGGAAAAGGCGCTTTCTTGGCGCTTCAATAGTGCAAAACAAGAAAAATGCAGGATTTTTAAATAAGTCTTGCATTTTTTTTGCATTTGTATTACAATGATAAAGGTTTTGACGCATAATTGCATAGCTGTTTCTTTGGATAATGCAAATTTTAACTTTATGGAGATGGTTTGATGGCATACGCAGATCTGAGCCGCGCACAGCTCAACGAGGTCCTTTCCGACCTGACCGCGCAGTATGAGGCATTGAAAGCGAAGAATCTTTCTTTGAATATGGCGCGCGGCAAGCCGAGCGCCGCGCAGCTCGAGCTTGCGCTCGGCGTTCTCGAGGCGCTCAAGGCGAGAAGTGAGTTTGCAAATTCCAACGGCGACGACTGCCGCAACTACGGCGTTTGGGACGGTCTGCCGGAGATGAAAAAGATCTTTTCTGATATGATCGGCGTTCCAGCGTCACAGATCATCCTCGGCAATAACTCCAGCCTCAACATGATGTTCGAGGTGATTTCCCGCGGCTACACGCACGGCTACAACGGCTGCACGCCGTGGTGCCGCCTCGATAAGATCAAATTCCTCTGTCCGGTGCCGGGCTATGACCGCCATTTCGGCATCACGGAATACTATGGCTTCGAGATGATCAATATCCCGATGTACGCGACCGGCCCGGATATGGATCTCGTCGAAAAGCTCGTCGCCGAGGACGATTCGATCAAGGGCATCTGGTGTGTGCCGAAGTATTCGAACCCGACCGGCATTACGTACTCGGACGAGACGGTCCGCCGCTTTGCGGCGCTGCGTCCGGCGGCGAAGGATTTCAAGATCATGTGGGACAACGCGTACTGCGTCCACGAGCTCACCGATACGCCGGATACGCTTTTGAACCTCTACGAGCTCTGCGTCGAAAACGGCACGGAGGATCAGGTGATGATCTTCGCCTCCACCTCGAAGATCTCCTTCCCGGGTGCGGGCGTTGCGGCGCTCGCGACGAGCGACAACAACATCAAGGATTTCAAAGTGCATACGCTCACGCAGACGATCGGCCCCGACAAGCTGAACCAGCTCCGCCATGTGCTGTTTCTGCACGACATCAACGGCGTGCGCGCCCTGATGAAAGGCCACCGCGCGATTTTGGAGCCGAAATTCAAGCTGTGCGAGCTGATGCTCGAGGAGAGCCTCGGCGATCTCGGCATCGCGGAGTGGAACAAGCCGAACGGCGGCTACTTCATCAGCGTCGACGTGCTGGGCGGCTGCGCAAAGCGCGTGGTGCAGCTCTGTAAGGAAGCGGGCGTTGTGCTGACGGACGCCGGCGCAACGTATCCCTACGGCAAGGACCCGCACGACAGCAACATCCGTCTCGCGCCGTCTTTCCCGCCGCTCGAGGAGCTCGAGCAGGCCATGGAGGTTTTCTGTGCGGCGATCAAGCTGGCTGCTGCGGAAAAGCTGCTTGCGCAGACAGAGGTATAATCGATTCAACACGAAAGGCAGGGCCTTATTTTGAGGCGCCTGCCTTTTTTGCATGCAGTATTCCGGCATTTGTCAAAAGCTCGAGCAGGAAAAAGAAGATGCCGACATAGGGGATCAGCCAGAAATTTCCGCCGACAAGGCTGCAGTACACCGCGAAAAGCATGGCGGCTGCCGGCGTGCGCGTCACCTTGGAGACGAGCCGCGGCTCAATGATCTGCCGGATCACCGTCAGCAGGATCCAGCCGATGAACAGCCCTGCCGCGCGCAGGAAATTGCCGCAGAGGAGTTGGTAGAGGCAGATCGGCAGCAGCACGGTGCCGGGGCCGAGGATCGGGAAAATATCGGAGACGGTCACGACAAGCGCCGTAATCAGTGGATATTTTATGCGCAGCAGGTACAGGATGATAAAGGATTCGCAGAAGGTGATCGCATAGATCAAAAAGTATGAAAAGGCGAAGCCCGCCGAGGTGCGGGAGAGTC
>URQJ01000075.1 GCA_900549945.1 uncultured Oscillospiraceae bacterium | reverse complement strand
AACGTCGTGAGACAGTTCGGTCCCTATCTGTCGTGGGCGCAGGATATTTGAGGAGAGCTGTCCTTAGTACGAGAGGACCGGGATGGACGCACCTCTGGCGCACCAGTTGTCACGCCAGTGGCACAGCTGGGCAACTATGTGCGGAACGGATAAACGCTGAAAGCATCTAAGCGTGAAGCCGCCTCCAAGATTAGATATCCCATGGCGTAAGCCAGTAAGACCCCTTGTAGACTACAAGGTTGATAGGCTGCATGTGTAAGCACGGTAACGTGTTCAGCTTGGCAGTACTAATAGGTCGAGGGCTTGACCATATCACTTCTTGAGATCTTCAAGATTGCGCACACTTCTCCTTCTTATCCGCTTCTCCTTTATTCAGTTTTTAGGGTATTTGCCCTTCACATATAGCTTACGCGATCGCGTAAGCTATTTTTTTATCCTTAAATTCCCCGTAATTTGGCATGCCCGCCTTGGCTGTGTTAATCGGCTTGTCCGGTGCCTTTGCTGTGGAATCCCGCGCCGATTTTGATTGGGCGTACCATGTCGGTTTCAATGACGATCGCATCTGATTCAAACAGGACTGCGCTTCAAGAATTGCCGGTGAAAGGCGCACGGGAGGCAGCCCGGTCCTACAGCTAAGGTTTCAAGTACGGTTAAGTGGAAAAAATATAGGGCTGCACGGACCAAAAAGATGATGTATCTGTGAAAGCCGCGTTTGTTGACAAATGTTCCGGACGATGCTATGATAAGGCCACTGTGGAGGGTATGAAAATGGTTTGGATCGAATTGCAGGGAAAGTGGCTGCCGGAAGCCGCGGATCAGGCGATGCGGATCGTGCGGGACATATTGAAGGATATTCTGCGCCTTGAAACAGACCCCGCACATTACCGCGTGGAAATAGCCGGCGCGGCCGTGCGCAGGATTTCTGTGCAGGTGGACCTGTTTCCCGCGGGGAGCGCGCGCAGCCGCCGTATGGCAGCGCAGCAGATGCGGGAGCGATTGGCGCAGACGCTGGGACTGCCCGAAGCGCATGTGTCCGCGTCGATTTGCTCGCCGCAGCAGGAAAGGGAGGAAATGCCATGGAGAAATTAGCGATTCGCGCGGTGTGCGGGGGAGATTATCCCGCGGTATCGTCGCTTTACGCTTATGTGCATGCAATACATGAGGAAAACCGCCCGGATCTTTTTAACGCGTTGGAGGAACCGCTTACGGCGGCGATGTTTGAACAAATATGTGCGGACAGCGATGGTATTGCGCTCTGCGCGGTACAGAGCGGCCGAATCGCCGGCTTCGCGTATACGCGCATCAAACCGCCGAGTACAAGCCCGATCGTGCGCCCGCGTGTGACGGCGTATATGGAAGATTTGGTTGTGCACCCGAACGCGCAGACAACCGGCGTCGGGCGAGCGTTTTTTGAGGAGACACACAGGCTGGCTGCCGCCCGGGGCGCGGTTTCGCTGAAGCTGAAGGTGTGGACATTCAACAGGAATGCGCGGGAATTCTATGGGCGTATGGGGATGCATCCGCGCAGCGTGATCATGGAGATGCCGTTTGCGGGGATTGGGAGTTTTCCACGGAACTGTGATGTGCCGGTGGAAAACAGACGCGATTGAGTTTTATACCGGCAGGCGGAGAAACTCCGGCATTCAAATAAAACCGAAGGAGCGATTGGATGATTTATTTAAAACGGAATAATCTTTTGATCCGCGAACTCTGCGAAGCGGATATAGAGCCGATTGTCGCGGGGGAAATCGCGCAGGGCTGGCTTGGCGCAAGCCGTGAAAAGTACGACATGCGTCTGCGCGATGCGGCGGAGGGGCGATGTGCTGCGCTTTGCGCAGAGCTTCAGGGGCGGCCCGCGGGTTATGTCAACCTGTATTTTAAGGCGTATCCGCCGTACGCGGAGACGGCTTGGCCCGAAATCGTCGACTTCGGCGTGCTTGAAATTTACCGAAATCGGGGGATCGGCACGGCACTGATGGATGCGGCCGAGGCGCTCGCCGCAAAACGCAGCGATACGGTCTGCCTCGGCGTCGGCCTGCACAGCGGCTACGGCGCAGCCCAGCGCATGTACGTGAAGCGAGGCTATATTCCGGACGGCACCGGCGCGTGGTATCGGGGGAAGCCGCTCGGGCAGTACGCGCCCTGCGTCAACGACGACGACCTGAACCTGTATTTTACAAAGCGGCTGCGCTGAATTTCTGCCGGCGTATGCGCGGCGCGGTGCGGCAGATAATAAGCCTGTCAGTAACGTGATTCCCGAAGGCGGGAATCGGATCGGAGGAAATACAATGAAAAAAATAATTTCGGCCGTTTTGGCGGCAATTTTTGTACTCAGTTTTTCCGCCTGCAGGGCGGGAGGATCCGAAAATTCCGGCGCTTTGTCCGATGCGGAGCAGCCGGCGGTCGGGAGCGCGCTGGAGCTGCTGCAGACGGTGTGGAACAGCTATGCGGACGACGAAAAATTTTCCGTCATAGGCGGCGATGCGTCGGAAGAAAACATGACGACGGACGCGCCGGGAAAATTTGACACTGCGGACTCGGCCGCGCTGGATTCAATGCTCGGTTTTCCGGCGGGAGAGGCCGATAAAATCGACGACGCGGCCTCGCTCGTGCACATGATGAACGCCAACACGTTTACCTGCGGTGCGTTTCATGTACAGGATGCGGCGGCGCTGGACGACGTCGCCGCGGCGGTGCGGGAAAATATCATGAACCGGCAGTGGCTGTGCGGTTTTCCGGAAAAGCTCGTGATCGTGACGGTCGGCGACTATGTGGTCTCGTTCTTCGGCGCCGGGGAGATTGTGGACGCATTCGGCGAAAAGCTGGCGGCGGCGTACCCCGCCGTGCAGACGGTCTGCGATGAACCGATCGCGTAAAAGATTCTGATTCGGGGGCGCGCCTATGCTGTTTTCAAGCATTCCGTTTTTGTATTATTTCCTGCCCTGCGCCGTTTTGCTGTATTTTCTCGCGCCGAAGCGGCTGAAAAACACCGTTTTGCTGCTTTTGAGTTTGTTTTTTTACGGGTGGGGCGAGCCGCGGTATCTCGTTTTCATGGCGGCTTCGATCGTGCAGGGGTACGTGTTCGGCCGTCTGATCGGAAAATACCGGGGAAGAAGGCCAGCCAAGGTTTTTTTGGCCGCATCGGTGCTTTTCAGCCTTTCCCTGCTCGGATACTGCAAATACGCGGATTTCTTTATCGCGAATTTCAACGCCGTGACGGGACTTTCCGTCCCGCTGCTGCAAATCGCGCTGCCGATCGGCATCAGCTTTTACACGTTTCAGATTTTAAGCTATGCGGCGGATGTCTACCGCGGCGTGCCCGCGCAGAAAAATTTTATCCGCCTCGCCGTTTATATCGCGATGTTCCCGCAGCTTGTCGCGGGGCCGATCGTCCGGTATGCGGACATCGAGCCGCAGCTTGCGGAGCGGGTCCACACGCTCGAGGGTGCAGCGGCCGGCGTGCGCCGGTTTATATTCGGGCTTTCCAAAAAGGTTTTGCTCGCCAACGTGCTCGGCGCGCTTGTGGAGGCCTTCAAGGCGTCGGAGGAAAAATCCGTCCTGTATTTCTGGCTGTACGCCGCCGCGTATACCTTGCAGGTCTACTTCGATTTTTCGGGCTACAGCGATATGGCGATCGGTCTCGGGCGGATCTTCGGCTTTCGCTTTGCCGAAAATTTCGACCACCCCTACGCGGCGCGGAGCATAACCGCGTTCTGGCGCAGGTGGCACATTTCGCTCGGCACATGGTTTCGGGATTATCTGTATATCCCGCTGGGGGGCAACCGCGTCAGCCGGCCGCGCTGGCTGCTTAATATTCTGGTCGTTTGGATGGCGACCGGGCTGTGGCACGGCGCGGCGTGGAGCTTCGTCGTCTGGGGCCTCTGGTTCGCGGCTTTGCTCATGCTCGAAAAGCTGTGGCTGCTGCCGCGGCTTGAGAGGCACCGGTGGCTCGGGCACGCGTACACGCTGTTTTTCGTTGTGCTCGGCTTTGTGATCTTCGACGCCGCGAGCATTTCGGACGCGGCGGCGTCCATTGCGGCGCTGTTCGGCGGCGCGGGACTTCCGGCGGCTACGGCGGAAAGCGCCTACATGCTGCGCAGCTACGCGGTCGTGCTGGGGATCGCTGCGATCGCCGCAACGCCCCTGCCGCAGCGTATCGCGGCGGCGATGCAGAGCCGGCGGCGTATTCGCCCGGTGCTCTATGCGGCGGAACCGGTCGTTTTGCTCGGGCTGCTCGCGGTGTGCACGGCGTTTTTGGTCGACGGCTCGTTCAACCCGTTCTTGTATTTCCGGTTTTAAGGGGGCGCGGCATGAAAATCAAAAATACAGCGGTCGTCGTCGCGGCGGCGCTTTTTGTGGCGGTATTTTCGCTGTGGAGCATTTTGAAGCCCGCTGCGGCGCAGTCCGAGGCGGAGCGCCGCCCGCTCGCCCAGATGCCCGAAATCAGCGCGGAGGCCGTGCTATCCGGCGATTTTATGGCGGATTTTGAGGCGTATACGCTCGACCAGTTCCCCCTGCGCGACGGGTTCCGCACGCTCAAGGCGGTTGCGGCGCTCGGCATTTTGGGCCAGAAGGACAACAACGGGATTTATGTGCGGGACGACTATGCGTCGAAGCTCGATTATCCGATGGATGCGGCGTCAGTCGATTACGCGGCGAGCCGGTTTCGGCTTGTCTACGACCGTTTTCTTGCGGGCAAGGACATGAATGTATACCTTTCCGTGATCCCCGACAAAAATTATTTTATGGCGGCGGAAAATGGGTATCCCGCGCTCGATTATGCGGCGCTGGTCGACCGCGTGCGGGACGGGATGGATTTCGCCGGTTACATCGATATTTTCCCCCGGCTGTCGCTCTCGGATTACTACCGCACCGACACGCACTGGCGGCAGGAAAAAATCACGGACGTCGCGCAGGCACTTCTCGAGCAGATGGGCGCGGAATACACCGGGGAATATACGGAACGGCGAATAGACTTTCCGTTCTACGGCGCGTATTACGGCCAGTCGGCGCTGCCGCTGCGGCCGGACGATCTGGTCTATCTCGAAAGCCCGGTGCTGGAAGGCTGCACGGCCTACGATTATGAGACGGAAAGCGAGATCCCGGCGTACAATCTCGCGGAAGCGGCGGGCCGGGATCCGTACGCGCTGTTTTTGTCGGGCTCCAAATCCTTGCTTGTGCTCGAAAACCCCGAAGCGGAGACAGACCGCGAGCTGATTTTGTTCCGGGATTCCTTCGGCAGCAGCCTCGCCCCGCTGCTCCTTGAGGGCTATGCGCGGGTGACGCTCGTCGATATCCGTTATATATCGCCCGCCCTTTTGGACCGGTTTATCTCGTTTGCGGATCAGGACGTGCTGTTCCTCTACAGTACATCCGTCCTGAACAGCAGCGAGACGATCAAGTGAATAGGGCGACTGTGCCCCGCCGGGCGTATTTAAAATGTGAATATATTTTGCTTCGGACCGGTTTTCGGCGGGCCGGGGGATGAAATCGAGCCGCGCGGCAGTTTGAGGACTGCTGTGCGGTTTTTTGCCGTTTTTACGGGGGAATTCACCGAAAGCCGTGCTGCCGGTCGGGGCGGGCGAGCCGCGGGCCTCGCATGCGCTGCGGCGTGCTTTTGGAATTCGGCGCAGAGAAGCTGTATTGCAATGCTTGTGCTAAGATGCTACAATGTGAAAATAAAAGCGGAAAATACTGTACTTTATTCTAAAAATATGAGGGGCGGCGGGCATTATGTTAAAAAAATCTGTTTTCCCGGGCGTTGCGAGGGCAGTCAAGGCATCCACTTTCCGGAAGGTGGTGCTGGTTTTTCTTTTGCTGCTGGTGCCGCTGTATGCGATGAGCTTTCTCGTTTATGAGCGGAGCTACCGGCTGGTTCAGGACGACATTTTTTCATCGCACCAGACGCAGATCCGCAATTACATGCAGGTACTCGAAAACGACGTCGCGTACATCCGCAGCCAGCAGCTCAACCTTGTAAACGACGCCGAGCTGAATGCGCTTGGCTTTTTGTACGACAACATGGAGCTGTACGATATTGTTCTGGCGGAGCGCTCGGTGCAGGAAAAGCTGGAGACGCTCCGTGCCGGCTCGCCCTATGTGGAGGATGCGACCGTATGGCTGCTTGCCGGCGGCATTTCTATTTCGGGCAAGCACGGGGTTTCGCCGCTCACGCAGACGGATTATGATTTTATCCGCAGGTGCACGGAAAACCCGGCGGCGCCGATCGCGGTTTATGCGGGGGTTCCCTATATGGTGGTGCTTTCGCCGTATCTGATGGATCTGGGCGAAACGCCGCCGTCGGAGACCGAGGCTGTCGCACTGATCGTCGAGCTGGATTTTCAGCCCTTTACGGACACAATACGCCGGGGTGAGCCGCACTACGATACCGACGCGTTCCTCAGCTTCAGCGGTGCGGAGGAGCTTGAAGGCGCGGCGGGGCAGGCGGGGGCGCCTTTGGCGGAGAGGGTCGCGGCGGAGCATGCCGGGGAGGATTCCGGCTCACTGCGGCTCGAATACGAGGGGCTCCCCTACATCGTGAGCTACCAGCGCTCGCAGGCGCTCGACGCGCTGCTTCTGAGCTACACGCCGGAGGAGAATATTTTCGCCCCGCTGCACTTTTACCGCGGCTGGCTCGCCGTGTTTCTCGTGCTTTCCATCTTGATCGTCGGCGCGTTTGCCGCGGTGGTGTACGTCATGATGCACAGGCCGCTGCACGTGCTGCTCGGCGCGTTCCGCCGCGTGGAGGGCGGAGAGCTGACGGCGGCAATCGGGCACAGGGCGCCCGATGAATTCGCATATATTTACGATGGATTCAACCGTATGCTCTCGACGATACGGCGGCTGAACCGCGAGGTGTACGAGCAGACCATTCTGATGCAGCAGGCCGAATTAAAACAGCTGCAGCAGAAAATCAACCCGCATTTTCTCTACAACGCCTTTTTCTCGATCTCTACGGTTTCCAGAGCGGAGGGCTGCGACACGGCGTCGCGGCTAGCGCAGCGGCTCGGGCAATACTTTCGGTTCGTGACAAAGGAGGCGTCCGAGCAGGTGGCGCTTTCCAGAGAGCTGGAATACGCGCAGATCTACGCCGAAATTCAGGAAATGCGCTTTTCAAACCGCATCTCGATTGAAATGGAGGCGCTGCCGCGCCCGGCACTCGCCGACCTGCGGCTGCCGGCCCTGCTTTTGCAGCCGCTGATCGAAAACGCGCTGGAACACGGTCTGAAAAACAAGCTGGCCGGCGGCGTGATCTGCGTCGGCTTCCGGGAAAGCGGCAGCAGGCTGATGATCTTTGTGGAGGACAACGGGGACGAGCTCACCGCGCAGCGGCTGGAGGAGATCCGGCAGGCGCGCATTTACGCGCCGTCCGCGGCTGGGGCGCTCTCCAACATCTACCGCAGGCTGCGCATCGTGTTCGGCGATGCGTGTGCAATGCGCGCGGCGCGCGCGGGCCGGGGCGGCTTGCGGATCGAAATCGAAATTCCGGCCGCGTGCGGCTCGGACGTGCAGACGGTATAGTCATTTGGGGGAGGTATTTTCATGTATCGCATCTTGATTGTGGACGACGAGCCGATGATCGTGGAAGGGCTCTGCGCGCTGTTCGAGGAGCAGGACGCCGTGCAGCTGGAGGTGTACAAGGCGTGTCTTGCGGCAGAGGCGCTCGGCATTATGAACCGCCGGCGCATCGACATTTTGCTCACGGATATCCGCATGCCGGCGGTCAGCGGCATCGAGCTGATGCAGAGGGTGCGGGCAAACTGGCCGGCCTGCCGCATCATCTTCCTCACGGCGTTTGAGGAATTTGAATACGCCTATGCGGCGCTGAAAAACCCGGGCGTGCGCTTTTTGCTGAAAACCGAGAGCCACGAGGCAATTCTCCGGGCGGTGTCGGAATGCGTTGCAGAGCTTGAGGCTGTGCTGCGGGAAAAGCTGCTTCGGCAGCGCTCGGCGGAGCAGAGCGGCGTCATTCGCGCCCTGCGTGCGCGGGAGCTTTTCAGCCGGCTTCTGCATGTGGGCGAAGCGGAGGTCACGCAGGCGCTTCTCGACGAACTGGGACTTCCCCTCTGCACCGGGGAGCCAGTCTATCTCCTGCTTGGGCTTCCGGCCGCCCCGCAGGAGGAGGCGCTCCTGCAGATGGACCGGATCACCGGCGGCCTGACGGTGCGGGCCGGCACAAAAGCGCGGTGCGCCGCGCACAAGGACGGCTCCGGCGTGCTCGTGTGGTTCCTGCAGGAAAACCGCGCGGAAATGGCGGAGATCACGCAGGCGCTGCCGGTGCTGCTCGCCGATGAGCTGGAGGCAATGGAAGCGGCGTATCAGGCGGATACGGTGTTCGTACTGGCCGCGCGCCCGTGCGCGTGGGATCAGCTGGCGCATGCGTACCAGCGGCTGAAGGCGGTTCTGCACCTGAAAGCGTCGGCCGGAAAGCGGCTCGTCTATGTGGCGGACGGCGAGGAGACGTCCGCCGGGGAATCGGAGGCGCTGCGGCGGAGCGAGGCGTGCAAAAGGCGCATCCGGCAGCTTGGGGCGGCGCTTGAGGCGGGAGACGGACCCGCAGCCGCCGCGGCGCTGCGCAATGTGTGCGCGTGCATTCTGGAGATCGGAGCGCAGAGGCAGGCGCTGGGACGCGCGCTCGCCATGGAACTGAGCCTTTGTTTTCTCGCTCT
>URQJ01000074.1 GCA_900549945.1 uncultured Oscillospiraceae bacterium | reverse complement strand
CGGCGCGGGCGTTTCCTCAGCGGACGCCGCGGGCGGCGCCGTCTCCTCGGCTGAGGCGACGATCTCCCGCACGGTCTGCCGCTCCGCCAGTGCGCCGAACGTGCTGCACCCGCACAGTACGAATACTAGGACAATGCCGGCAAACAGATAAAGTAATTTTCGCATCGCTGTTTTACACGCTCCCCTTATTTCTCTTCTTTTTTCCCGTAAGCGCGGTCGGCTGCCTCGCGCGCGAGGTCGATCACCGAGTATTCGCGCGCCGCGCCGCTTTCTGTCACCGGCAGCAGCTGATACACCTCTGCCGCCATGCCGCGGCTCCAGAGCATCGGGTCGATGCGCATCGAATAGCCGTGCCCGTTCTCGCACATCCAGTCCGTCATCTTGGCGCGCGGCAGGCCGTAGGCCGCGAGCAGCGTCATGATCACGCCGCCGTGCGTCACGAGCACCGCGCTTTCGTCGCCCGCCGTCATCATATTGCGCACGAGCATCTCAAAGCCGGCGCAGACGCGCTGCATGAACACGATGCTGCTTTCGCCGTTCGGCGGCGCCTCGTGCTGCCCGCCATTCATCCACGCGGTAAAGCGCGGGTCGTTTTGCAGCTCCTCGGCCTTCTTGTTCTCCCAGTCGCCGAAATCGCACTCGGCAAGCTCCAAAATGACCTCGGGGTCCGCGGTCGGGTACAGCACCTTCAGCGTGTCGACACAGCGCACGCACGGGCTCGCGTAATACTTCACGGCCTCGGGATACACGCCCGTTCTTTTCAGCTCCAAAAGCGCCTGCATGCCCTCGCGGGCGAGCGGCGACTGCGTGCGGCCGACATACCGGCCCTCCAAATTGCCCTCGCAGATACCGTGGCGGATCAGATGAATGGTATAAGATTTCATGAAACATTCCTTTCCGGGCACAGTACCGGTGAGGCTGCGCCGCTTTCTACGATATTCGGACGCTTTTCCCGGAAAAAATCCCATCAATCGGAAAAAAGTGCGTCCAAGCTGTTTACTTCTCGGATAAATTCGTTTATAATTTACCCGATGTTATTTTTATGCTCAGGTGGTGAACGGACAGGTGAACAATGATTTTCCGCGGATTCTGACGCTGCTCCGCAAGGAACGTGGCGTGAGCCAGAAGCAGGCCGCGCAGGACCTCGGCATTTCGCAGGCGCTGCTCTCCCATTATGAAAAAGGCATCCGCGAGTGCGGGCTCGATTTCATCGTGCGCACCGCGGATTATTACAGCGTTTCCTGCGACTACCTGCTCGGCAAAACACCGCACCGGCAGGGCGAAAAGCTGCATGTGCCCGAGGGCGACCCGCTCGAGGCCATGCCGAATGTGGACCGAAAAATAATATCGAACTCCATCCATATTGTATTTGGTATTCTGAAAAAAATCAATAGCAAATCTCTGACACGGCAGGTCACGGTGTATCTGAGCTGCGCGGTTTACAACGCTTTCCGCCTGCTCTACACGGCGAACCCGAAGAACCCCGCCGGGCTTTTCGAAACGGAAGCCGGACTGAGCGAGGCCGTCACAAACGGGCGGATGCACCTTTCACTCGCCAAAAGCCGCATGCTGCTTTCCGGCGAAAAAAGCTGCGGCGACGCCGTGCAGAGAGACGCGCTGCCCGCCCTGAACAGCAAGGCGCTTTCCGCCGCATACCCGGAATGGGCGCCCTCTCTTTTTGCGCTGATCAGGAATACAGAAAACGAACACAAGGCAAACTAACCCTTAAAAGGAGGTTATCACTATGTGCGGTTTTGTAGGATACACCGGCGGCGGTGAAACACAGACCATGGCGCCGGTGCTGCACGCTATGGCGGACCGGATCCGGCACCGCGGTCCCGACGACGCGGATTATTATATGGACGGCGACATCGCCCTCGGCTTTCGCCGCCTCTCCATCATCGACCTCGAGGGCGGCCGCCAGCCGATCCTCAACGAGGACCAGAGCAAGGTACTGATGTTCAACGGCGAGATCTACAACTACCAGTCGATCCGCGAGGCGCTTGTGAAGGCCGGCCACGTTTTTACGACGAAAACAGACAGCGAGGTGCTACTGCACGGCTTCGAGGAATACGGCACCGGCCTTTTGAACAAGCTGCGCGGCATGTTTGCGTTCATCATCTGGGATAAAAACACCAAAACGCTCTTCGGCGCGCGCGACTTCTTCGGCATCAAGCCGTTTTACTACGCCGAGATGCAGGGCACGCTGCTGTTCGGCAGCGAAATCAAGAGCTTCGTCGAGCACCCGCATTTCAAAAAGGAGCTCAACGAGCGCGCGCTCGAGAGCTACCTCTCCTTTCAGTATTCGCCGGGCTATGAGACATTCTTCAAGGGCGTCTACAAGCTGCCGCCCGCGCACTACTTCTTCTACAAGGACGGCGAAATGAAAACCGAGCGCTACTGGATCCCCGAATTCAACGCCGAGGAGGACAAGACGCTCGACTACTGGGTGGATGCCATCGAAAAGACCTTCGACGATTCCATCGAGGCGCACAAGATCGCCGATGTGGAGGTCGGCTCGTTCCTCTCCTCCGGCGTCGATTCCAGCTATGTGGCCTGCTCCGCCGACGTGGACAAGACGTTCACAGTCGGCTTCGACAACGGCTCAAAATACAACGAGATCAGCTACGCGAAAGAGCTTTCCGAGATGATCCCGGTCAAAAACTATTCGAAAACGATTTCGCCCGAGGAATTCTGGGGCAATTTCGGCAAGATCCAGTACCACATGGACGAGCCGCTCGCCGACCCGGCCGCCGTCGCGCTCTATTTCGTCTGCAACACGGCGTCGCAGTACCTCAAGGTCGTCATGTCCGGCGAGGGCGCCGACGAGATCTTCGGCGGCTACAACATCTACAAGGAGCCGCTCGCGGTGCCCGCCTACAACAAGATCCCGTTCCCGATCCGCCGCGCGATCGGGAAGGCCGCGTCACACCTGCCGAAAAAATCCGGCGTCAATTTCCTGATCCGCCGCGGCAAGCGCCTTGAGGACCGTTTCATCGGCAACGCCTACATGTTCTCCGAAGCGGAGCGCAAGAAGATTCTGAAGATCAAAACCGACGCGCCCTCCCCCGCTGCGGTCGTCAAGCCCTTCTACGACCGCGTGAAGGACAAGGACCCGGTCACGAAGATGCAGTTTGTCGACCTCAACGCATGGATGGTCGGCGACATCCTCCTGAAAGCCGACAAGATGAGCATGGCGAACTCGCTCGAGCTGCGCGTGCCGTTCCTCGACAAGGAGATCATGGCGCTCGCACAGCGCATCCCGCTCAAGTACCGTGTCAACAGCGAGAACACCAAGTACGCGATGCGAAAGGCCGCGCTGCGCCGCATGCCCGAAAAGTGGGCCGGCAAAAAGAAGCTCGGCTTTCCGGTGCCGACGCGCGTCTGGCTCCGCGAGGACAAGTATTACAGCATCGTCAAGGAAAAATTCACCGGCGCGGACGCGGAAAAGTTCTTCCACACCGAGCAGCTCGTGAAGCTCCTCGACGACCACAAAAACGGCAAGGCCGACAACAGCCGCCGCGTCTGGACCGTATACACGTTCCTCGTGTGGTACGACCAGTTCTTCAACGACGACAACCTGCGGGGCTACGCGGAGAAATCCGGCGCCAAAACGGCTTAATGGGGGCATAAAAGATGATCAACACGGAAGAACTTAAAAGGCAGGATTTTCTGCCGGTGCTGCTCGGCAGCGACATCAACGTATACGGCATGGCGCGCTCCTTCCACGAGGCCTACGGCATCCGGAGCGTGGCGGTCGGCAAGGGCATTCTGCCCGCCTGCATGAACAGCAAGATCGTCGAGGTGCAGACCGTGGAACCGCGCCTCGAGGAGGACGAGGTATTCGTCGGCACGCTCAAAAAATTCGCCGAGCACTACAAGGGCATGCGCCTGCTGCTCGTCCCCTGCGGCGACAACTATATCAAAATGCTCGTGCGCAATCAGGAAAAGCTGCGCGGCGTCTACGAATTCGAGTGCATCGATGAATCGCTTTTGATGCGCCTTTCGATCAAGGAGAGCTTTTACGAGGTCTGTGAGGAGCACGGCTTCTCCTTCCCGAGAACGACGACCTGCTCTTTCGACAATTACAAGACAACCGAGCTGCCGTTCGATTTCCCGGTCATCATCAAGCCGTCGAACAGCGTCGCATACTGGAACTGCAAATTCCCGCACAAGAAGAAGGTTTTCGTCGCACAGAATAAGGCGGAATACGACGCGATTCTCGACGCGATCTACGGCTCATCCTACAAGGACCACCTGATTTTGCAGGAGTACATTCCGGGCGACGACTCGAAGATGCGCGTGATGAACTGCTACTGCGGCAAGGACAAAAAAGTGAAGCTGATCGCGCTGGGCAACGCGGTGCTCGAGGAGCACTCCCCCGAGGGCATCGGCAGCTATGCCGCGATCATCAACGGCTATGACGAGAAGCTCAACGAACAGATGAAGGGCTTCCTCGAGGGCATCGGCTACGTCGGCTTTGCGAATTTCGACATGAAGTATGACGAGCGCGACGGCAAGTACAAGCTTTTTGAGATGAATCTCAGGCAGGGCCGCAGCAGCTACTTTGTCACGGCGGCCGGCTACAATATCGCAAAATGGCTCGCGGACGACGTGATCTACAGCAAGCCGATGGAACTGACGGTCGCGACGAACAAGGTGCTCTACACGATCATCCCGACGAAGATCATCTTCGACTACTGCCCGGACGAAAAGGTCAAGGCCGAAGCAAAGGCCCTGATCGACGCGGGCAAGGTCGTAAACTCCTACTACTATAAGAACGACCGCAGCCTCAAGCGCTGGCTGATGTTCAAGCGCAACCAGCACAACTATTTTGAAAAATACAAGCGATATTTCAACAACAAAGGACTGCACGACTGATGAAGAGCTTTGGTATTGTGGGCGGCCTCGGCCCGATGGCGACAGCGTATCTGCTCGAGCTGATCGTCGACATGACGGACGCCAGAACCGATCAGGAGCACGTCGACGCGATTGTTTTCAACCGCCCGAGCGTGCCCGACAGAACCGCATATATTCTCGACCCGACGAAGCCCTCCCCCGTGCCGCCGATGGCGGACATGGCGCAAAAGCTCGAAGCGCTCGGCGTCTGCGCCATCGGCACCCCCTGCGTGACGGCGCACAGCTTCCATCAGGCATTGCAGAGCAGCGTGCATGTGCCGTTCATCAACATGGTGCAGGAAACGGCCGCCTACCTGAAAAACGCCGGCTGCAAAAAAGCGGGGATTATGGCAACGACCGGCACCGTACATACCGGCCTGTTCCAGACGGCGCTCTCCGCCGCTGGCGTACCCTATGCGCTGCCGGACAGCGCGATGCAGGCGTATGTGATGTCGCTGATCTACGACTGCGTAAAAGCCGGAAAGCCGGCCGATATGGACAAATTCCGCGCCGTTTCCGCGGCGCTGCGCAGCGCGGGCTGCGACGCGATCATCCTCGGCTGCACGGAGCTTTCGATCATCAAGCGCGACAACGACATCGGCAGCGGCTATCTCGACGCGCTCGAGGTGCTGGCCCGCGCGGCGGTGCTCACCTGCGGCAAGCAGCTCAAACCCGCTTACGATTCCCTTTTGAAATAACCAGAACCCGAAAAGGAGGCCCTCAGTATGTGCGGCTTTGCAGGCTATATCAACAACTACGCCACGTTTGACAAGATGGCGGTCATCAAGGCCATGGCGGACCGGATCGTGCACCGCGGCCCCGACGACGCCCATTACTATGTGGATGAAGACATCTCCCTCGGCTTCCGCCGCCTGTCGATCATCGACCTCGAGGGCGGCCGCCAGCCGATCCTCAACGAGGACGGCAGCCTCGTCCTGCTCTTCAACGGCGAGATCTACAACTACCAGTCGATCCGCGAGGATCTCTTGAAGGCCGGGCATGTCTTCAAGACGAAAACCGACAGCGAGGTCATTCTCCACGGCTACGAGGAGTACGGCAAGAAGGTGCTCGACCGGCTGCGCGGCATGTTCGCGTTCATCATCTGGAACAAGCAGACGAAGGAGCTGTTCGGCGCGCGCGACATCTTCGGCATCAAGCCGTTCTACTACTACAAGAAAGACGGCGAGTTCCTGTTCGGCAGCGAGATCAAGAGCTTCCTCTCCCACCCGAAGTTCGAGAAGGAGCTCGACGAGGACATGATCCCGCTGTACCTCTCCTACGAGTACATCCCGGACGAGCGCACGATCTTCAAAAACGTGTACAAGCTCCCCGGCGCGCACTGCTTCACCTACAAGGACGGCAAGCTCGAGGTCGAGCGGTACTACCACATCCGGTACAACATCGAAGAGGACAAGAGCCTCGAATACTGGGAGGACGCGATCACAAAGGAGTTTTCGGAGTCCGTCGCGATGCACCAGATTTCGGACGTCGAGGTCGGCTGTTTCCTCTCCTCCGGCGTCGATTCCAGCTACGTCGTCAAGGAGGTCTCAAAGGGCACCGAGAAAATCAAGACGTTCTCGGTCGGCTACGAGGAGGAAAAATACAGCGAACTGCCGTACGCGCAGGATTTCTCGAGCGTCGTCGGCGTGCCGAACATCGCAAACAAGGTTTCCGCCGACGAGTTTTTCGACGCGGTGCCGGAAATTCAGTATTTTATGGATGAGCCGCTGCCGAACCCCTCGGAGATTCCGCTCTACTTCCTCGCGAAGAACGCGCGCAGATACGTGAAGGTCGTGCTTTCCGGCGAGGGCGCCGACGAACTGTTCGGCGGCTATCCGATGTACCTTGCGGGCGGCCATTTCGACCGCTACACGCACAAGGTGCCGCGGCCGATCCGCAAAGCGCTCGGCACGGTCGCACGCCATGCGCCGAGCTTCAAGGGCAAGAATTTCATCGTGCGCGGCGCAATGGAGTCGTACCAGCGGTTCATGCGCGCGAACTACGTTTTCCAGAGCGCGGAACGCCAGAAGTATCTCAAGCGCCCGATCGCGACGAAGCTGCCCGAGGAATACAGCAAGCGCTATTTCGACGAGGTGCCGAATCTCGACGAGCCGACGCAGCTCCAGTACGCAGACATGCACACGTGGATGATCTACGATATCCTCCTGAAAGCCGACCGCATGAGCATGGCAAACTCGCTCGAGCTACGCGTGCCGTTCCTCGACCGCAAGATGCTCGAGCTTTCGACGCGCATCCCAACACGCTTCCGCGCGGCCAACGAGACGACGAAAATCGCCCTGCGCGGCGCGGCGATCAAACAGCTCCCCGAGCGCACGGCGAACAAAAAGAAGCTCGGCTTCCCCGTGCCGCTGAACGACTGGCTGCGCGAGGACAAATACTACAACAAGGTAAAGGCCGCGTTCCAGAGCGACATCGCCGAAAAATTCTTCGTGACCGGCGAGCTGATGCGCCTCCTCGACGACCACAAGAGCGGCAAGGCGCTCAACATGCAGAAGATCTGGTCGTTCTACACCTTTATTCTCTGGTACGAGCAGTTCTTTGTCCTGAACTGAGATAAAAAACAAGCGCTCCGAAGCCTCGAGGCGCTTGTTTTTTGAAACTTCCTCGATCCAAAACACGCGGGCCCGCCGGTGACTGCCGGCAGGCCCGCGTTATTTTATTGCAGCTCAGTTTGTTAAGGCGTCGTTTGCATCATTTCTGATGCTTGATGAGGCCGAAAGCCTTCGAAAGCTCCATGACGACGAGCGGGATAAGCGAGAGCCCGAGGCCGGTCAGATAGAGCTGCGGCGAAAGCGTCACGAGACCGAATGCGACCGATACGGGCGTGAACAGCACGAGCGCCACCAGTATGACGGAAGCCAAGCACGCGAGGTTCAGCCTGCGGTTCGTGAAAAAGCCCGTCTTGAACAAGGAGCGCTCCGAGCGCATGTTGAATGCCTGCACGACCTGCGACAGCGCGAGCACCATGAACGCCAGCGTCTGTCCGCCGGCGATTTCTCCAAACGACTGCCAGCCGATCCAGAATGCCGCAAGGGACAGGGCGCCGAACATGACGCCCTGCAAAACGACGCGCACGCCGAGCCCATGTGCAAAAATCCCCTCGTTTTTCGGCTTTGGCTTCTGCCGCATGATCCCGGGCTCCACGTCCTCCATGCCGAGCGCGATCGCCGGCAGGCTGTCTGTGACCAGATTGATCCACAGAAGCTGCATCGAAAGCAGCGGCGAGCGGTGCCAGATCAGCATGGCCGCGAACACGGTGATCACCTCGCCGATATTTGTGCCGAGCAGGAAGCCGACCACCTTGCGGATATTCGCGTAAATGCCGCGGCCCTCGCGCACCGCGTCGACGATCGTCGCAAAATTGTCGTCGGTCAGCGTCATATCCGCCGCGCCCTTCGCGACGTCCGTGCCCGTGATGCCCATCGCGCAGCCGATGTCCGCCGCTTTCAGCGCCGGCGCATCGTTCACGCCGTCTCCGGTCATCGCGACGACCTTTTCCTTCCTCTGCCACGCTTTGACGATGCGGATTTTATTCTCCGGTGAAACGCGCGCGTACACCGAAATGTCCTCCACGGCGTTGTCCAGCTCCGCCTCGCTCATCGCGTCGAGCTCCGCGCCGGTGACTGCCCGGTCGCCGTCCTTCAAAATGCCGAGATTTTTCGCGATCGCCGAGGCTGTGACGACGTGGTCGCCCGTAATCATAACCGGGCGGATGCCGGCCTCACGGCAGACCGCGACGGCCTCGCGCGCTTCCTCGCGCGGCGGGTCGATCATGCCCACAAGGCCGAGGAAGG
>URQJ01000073.1 GCA_900549945.1 uncultured Oscillospiraceae bacterium | reverse complement strand
TCTATGCCGTGACTGGAGTTCAGACGTGTGCTCTTCCGATCTGCTGTTGATGAACAGCCCGCTGCCGATTTCCATGCGCAGCCGCTCGGCGCCGATCAGGCAGTCGATCGGGCCGGCGTCGACCGCGACGAATTCGAACTCCCTGTGCCAATGCCACGCGATGGACTGTCCGCTGAACTTATTGAAATCGTCGTAATAATACTCGAACGGGAATTCCGGCGTGCCGTGCGCGCGCAGCTCCCGCAGGGTTTCGTCTGTGCGGATTTCTGTGATCTGCATGGTGTGTCACCTCATTCTGGCGATATTGTACCATAAAAGAGCGATATTCTTCAAGCCTTTCGGGGCTGTCCTGTGCTATACTCTCAAAAAATGCTTTTTTCTCAAGGGGGAATTTCAGATGCACAGGTATAAGGGAACGCTCCGTGCCTGCTTCACGGGGTACATCGTGCAGGCGGTGATCGGCAATTTCGCGCCGCTGCTTTTTTTGACGTTTCAAAGGGAATATGCGATCCCGCTTTCGCAGATCACGCTGCTGATCACCGTGAATTTCGCCGTGCAGCTTTTGGTCGACCTGCTTTCCGCCGGGTTCGTCGATAAGCTCGGGTACCGCGTTTCCATCGTGCTGGCGCACGCGTTCGCGGCCGCCGGCCTGATCCTGCTGACGGTGCTGCCCGGCGTGCTGCAAAGCCCGTTTGCCGGCCTGATGGCCGCCGTTGTCATCTATGCGGTCGGCGGCGGGCTGATCGAGGTGCTGATCAGCCCGATGGTTGAGGCGACGCCCTCCGAAAACAAGGAGAAGATGATGAGCCTCCTGCACTCCTTCTACTGCTGGGGGCAGGTGGGCGTCGTGCTGCTTTCCACGCTGTTTTTTCAGCTTTTCGGCACGGGGAGCTGGCGGGTTCTCGCGCTGATCTGGGCGGTCCTGCCGGCCGTGAACGCCGTGGTTTTCCTGCGCGTGCCGATCGCCTCCTTAGAGGACGAGGGGCGGGGCGGGCTTGCGCTGCGCAGCCTGCTCACCAAAAAGATCTTTTGGGTGCTGCTGCTCCTGATGCTCTGCGCCGGTGCGAGCGAGCAGGCGGTGAGCCAGTGGGCCTCCACCTTTGCGGAAAATGCGCTCGGCATCGGCAAAACGGCGGGGGATCTCGCCGGCCCGATGGCATTTGCGCTGCTGATGGGCATTTCCCGCGCAATTTTCGGGAAGTACGGGGATAGGCTGAATCTGGATAAATTTATGCTGTTCAGCACGCTGCTCTGCATCGCCTCCTACCTCTGCATCGCACTGGTGCCGGTGCCGGCGATCAGCCTGATCGGCTGCGCGCTCTGCGGCCTTTCCGTCGGTATCCTGTGGCCGGGCACGTTCAGCAAGGCGTCCTCCGGCCTGCCGGCAGGCGGCACGGCTATGTTCGCGCTGCTGGCGCTCGCGGGCGATTTGGGATGCACAGCCGGTTCGGGGATAACCTGCGCGCCGGAACGCTGGCGGCCATCGTGTTCCCGCTTCTGCTGCTCACGGGCCTTTTGCTCTACAGGCGCCTGCGGCCTGCCGGCAAAAGAGCGGCGGACGCGGCGCAAGCGTGACCAAAAATAAGCCGAAAGGCCCGGCCTGCCCCAAAAGGGCGGACCGGGCCGCTTGCATGCGCTTGGATTTTGAAGGCGCTACGCGGTGACTTCCTTTGTGATGTTCCGCAGCCATTTCTTCTGGCGGTAGCGGAAGTAGACGACGGGCATTTTCGCAAACTCGTCGCAGCTCAGAATCAGATAAACCCACAGCGGCGGCAGGTTCCACACAAACGCCGCGATGAAGCCGAGCGGCACGAAAACCGCCCACATCGCGATGATGTCGCAGACAAAGCCGAAGCGCGAATCGCCGCCCGCGCGGAAAACGCCGCAGATGAAGCAAGTGTTCATCGTGGGGCCGACGACATACACGGCGCTGATCCACACCATGACCTGTAAGTATTCCTTCGCCTGCTCGGTGAGCTGAAGCATCGAGACGAGGATCGGGTGGCAGCCGAGGATCACAAAGCTGCCGAGTACGGAGGTCAAAAAGGTCAGCCAGAGCAGGCGCTTTGCGTCGCGCTCCGCGCGGGCCATGTCCCCGCCGCCGATCGTCTTGCCGAGGATGATCGCCGTGCCGTTCGCGATGCCGAAGCCGAGCACAGAGGCGAGGTTACGCATCGTCGAAACGATCGAGTTCGCCGCCACGATGTCCTCGCCGAGGTGGCCCATGATGACCGAATACATTGAGAACGCGAGGCCCCACACAAATTCGTTGCCGATGGCGGGCAGCGAGTAGCGGATGAAATCGCGCCAGAGCACGCGGCTGTGCAGCGTGAAAAGCCGCGGGCGCAGGCGCAGCTTCTTGAAGCGCTCGCCCACGACAATGCACAGTGCAAACTCTACGGCGCGCGCGATCACCGTCGCCAGCGCGACGCCCGTGATGCCGAGCGGCGGGATGCCGGGGATCCAGCCGAAGATGAACGTTGCGTTCAGAACGATGTTGAGCACGAGCGCGACCGAGTTGAGAATGGTGCTGATACGCACCTGCTCGATGCTCTTCATCGCGCTCAGGTACGGCTGCGAGAGCGAGAGAAAGAGGTAGGAGAAGCCGACGACGCGCAGATACTCGGCGCCGGACGCGATCATGTTCGCATCGTCCGTGTAAATGCGCATCAGGGCCTCCGGGAAAAAGACCGCGCCCGCAAAAAAGACCGTGCCGACGAGAACCGAGAGCTTCAGGCCGATCGCGAGGATCTTTTCAATGGCGGGGAGGTCGCCCTTGCCCCAATACTGTGCGGCGAGGATCGTGATGCCGGCCGCAAGGCCGCCGTAGATCATATTGAGCAGAAACTGGATCTGCCCGGCGAGCGAGCTTGCCGCGAGCGCCGTCTGGCTCACGTAGCCGAGCATCAGCGTGTCGGCCACGCCGACGGCGGCGGTGATCAGCTGCTGGACGGCAATCGGCACGACGATCGCGAAAAAGGAACGGTAGAATTGCTTTTTTGCAGTATCCTGCATGATGAGAAAACAGCCCTTTCCAAAAGAAAATCAGAGTATTCTGATTGTACGATAATTTTGCGCGCCTGTCTACCGCAATTTTACAGATTTCTGCCGGAATTTGTGCGTTTCTGCGGTTTTTCCCGCTATGCCTTTGCGGCATGCGTGCCGATAAGAAAAAAGTATTTTACAGCCCCGCCGTTTTTGCGTATAATTTGAAAGGAACTCGAAGCGCAGAGCCTGCGCTCAAATTGACGGTAAGGAAAGTGGTTTTGAAGATGGGGAAAATCTATGAGGGCCTGAAGCTCGACGCGGAGCGCGCGCTGTACGGCGAACGGGACGCGGTGATCCGCCGGTGCGTGTTCGACGGACCGGCCGACGGCGAATCCGCCCTAAAGGAATGCGGCGGGATCACGGCGGAGGACTGCGATTTTCATTTGCGGTACCCGTTCTGGCACGTGACGGACGGCCTTGTGCAGAATTGCCGCATGACGGAGACCTGCCGCGCCGCGCTCTGGTACGACCGGGGCATGCACGTCGAAAACAGCCGCCTCGGCGGCATCAAGGCGCTGCGCGAGTGCGACGATACCGTGCTCAGCGGCTGCGAAATCGAATCGACGGAATTCGGCTGGTTCTGCCGGGGGCTTAAAATCACCGATTGCACGCTCAAATCGGAGTATCCGTTCATGCAGACGCGCGGCATGGAGATTGAAAACCTGCGCATGCAGGGCAAGTATTCGTTCCAGTACGTGGAGAACGTCACGATCCGCGATTCCGTGCTCGACACGAAGGATGCGTTCTGGCACGGGAAAAACATCACGGTGGAGGACAGCGTCGTCAAAGGCGAGTACCTCGCGTGGTACAGCGAAAACCTGCGCCTCGTGCGCTGCAAAATCATCGGCACGCAGCCGTTCTGCTACGCGAAGAATCTCGTGCTCGAGGACTGCGAGATGATCGACTGCGACCTCGCGTTCGAGAACACGACCGTGGAGGCGGACGTGCGCGGGGAGATCCTGAGCGTGAAGAACCCGGCGGGCGGACACATCACGGCGGACAGCATCGGCGAGATCCTGCTCGACGAGCACCGCTGGCCGGGCGCCGCGTGCGCGATCACCGAGCGTATCGGCAAAAGGGCGTGAGCCGGGCGCACCGAAAAACACGGCGCAGGAGAAAGAGGGCGGCCTCCGAAAAAAATGGAGGCCGCCCTCTTTCTGTGCGTATGCCGCCTTTCGCGCAGGCGGTCTTGGCGGGGGCGTGCGGCGGTCACGGCCGCATGTGCACGTCCATCTGCGGGAACGGGATCACAATGCCGTTTTCGTCGAACGCCTTTTTCACGCCCTCGTTGACGTCGAAGAACACGTCCCAGTAATCCTCCGGCGCGCACCATGCGCGGAGCTGAAAGTCGAGCGTGCTCGCGCTCTGCGCCTTGAGGCGCGCCTCGGGCGCCGGGTCGCGGAGCACCTTTTCGTGGGCAAGCGCCACGCCGAGAATCGTTTCCTTTACCCGGTCGAGGTCGGAGTCGTATGCGGCGGAAAAGACGATGTCCACGCGCCGCGTCGTTTCCGCACTGTAGTCGGTGATCGCCGTGTTGGTCAGCGTGCCGTTGGGCACGGTCACGCGCTTGTTGTCCGGCGTGACGATCACGGTGTACAGCACGTTGACCTCCTTGACCGTTCCGGCGATCTCCGCCGTCTCGATGTAATCCCCGACGCGGAACGGGTGGAACAGCAGGATCATCACGCCGCCGGCAAGGTTTGAAACCGCGCCCTGAAAAGCGAGCGCGACCGCGACGCCGCCCGAGGTGAACAGCGCGAGAAACGAGGTCGTCTCCACACCGAGCACGCCGAGCAGAATTAGAAACAGCAGGATGTACAGCGCGATCTTAGAGGCGCTCACCGTGAAGGTGGCGAGGCCGGGGTCCATATGCCCGTAGAGCTTCGAGCGCTTGAACCGCTTTAAGAAAAATTTGATGAGCCGGGTGCCGACAAAAAGGAGAGCCAGCGCGAAAACGACGCGCACCGCGAGGCGGGCGGCCTGCTCGCCGAGCGATTCAAACCACCTTTGCAGCTCGCTTGCTGTGGGCAGCTCCTCGAGCGTCGCCGCGTCTGCGGTAAGTGTAAAAAATCTTGTCATAGCGGCCTCCGTTATTTACCGATGCGCTCGGTGTCGATGATGATGTTCACGGGCCCGTCGTTCTGCACGTCCACGTGCATGTGCGCGCCGAATTCGCCGGTGCACACCTTGCCGACCGGCTGTTTTGCAACCTGCGAGACAAAGTAGTCGTAGAGGTGCTTGGCCGTATCGGGCGGCGCCGAGCGGCTGAAATCCGGCCGGCGGCCGTGCTTCATGTCGGCGCTCAGCGTGATGTTCGAGACGATCAGCGCGTCGCCGCCGATGTCGATCAGCGAGCGGTTCATCTTGCCGTTATCGTCCTTGAAGATGCGCAGCTCGCAGACCTTCTGCGCGAGAAAATCGGCCTGCTGCTCGGTATCGCCCGCCATGGCGCACATGAAAACGACGATACCCTCGCCGGTTTCACGCGTTTCGTTTCCGTCGATTGTGATGAAAGCGCCGTTGATGCGCTGGATAATTGCCCGCATGGGATCAGCCTTCCTTTACCGTGTCGATATGCTTCGATTATAGCATGGATTCTCTCTTGCTTCAAGCGCTTTTGTTTGCTATAATAACGGCATAGGAATTACGGGCGGACGGCCGGAAGCGGCGTCCGGATGCAGAAAGGAAAAGGGTTATGCGGATCCACATACAAAATGAAAATGTTTCGGCTGAAATCAACACGCTCGGCGCTGAGCTCGTCTCGTTTAAGGGCAGCGACGGCTTCGAGCACATCTGGCAGGGAGACCCGAAATACTGGGGCGGCCAAGCGCCGGTTCTGTTCCCGATTGTCGGCGCGCTGCGCGGCGGCCGCACGCGCATCAAGGGCAAATGGTTTGAAATGAACCGCCACGGCTTTGTGCGCCGGCGCGAGTTCACGGTGGCCGAAAAGCGCGGGGACGCCGTCTCGCTCGTCGTCGAGGGCGATGCGGAGTCGAAAAAGCAGTACCCCTACGACTTCCGCTTCACGGTGACCTACACGCTGACGGGCAGCAGCATCACGACGGAATTTAAGGTGGAAAACACGGGCGGCGAGCCGCTGCCGTTCTGTGTGGGCGGCCACCCGGGCTTCAACCTGCCGGTTGCCGAGGGCGAGGTCTTTGAGGATTACGATATTGTATTTGAAAAACCGGAGACGCAGAAGTGCCCCGAAATCGACCTCAAGGAGTGCCTGATCGATTTCGACAAGGTCACCTATACGCTCGACGGCGAGAGCGTCATCCCGCTGCAGCACAGCCTGTTCTACCGCGACGCGCTCGTGTTCAGCGATCTCGAATCGACCTGCGTTTCGCTCAAGAGCCGCAAGAGCGGCCGCGGCGTGATGATGGAGTTCTCCGATTTCCCGATGCTCGGCATTTGGTCGGCGGCGAACGACGGCCCGTATGTCGCGCTGGAGCCGTGGACCGGCTGTGCGACGGCGGTCAGCGAGAGCGACGAGTTCCTCGAGAAGCGCGGCATGCGCCTCTTGGAGCCGGGCGCCGAGGCGACATACGCATTTACTGTGTTCAGCCTCTGAGGCGGCCCCATGGCGGAGACGACGATTACCAACATGGTCATGCTGACAAATCCGGAAACGGGCGAGGTGCTTGTGATCGACCGCGTGAAGAAGTACCCGGGCATCGCGTTTCCCGGCGGCCATGCGGAGAAGGGCGAAAGCATCTACGACAGCGCCGTGCGCGAGGTGCTCGAGGAGACCGGCTACACGGCGCAGGCGCTTGAGCCCTGCGGCTTCATCTACTGGGATAATGCGGACGGCAGCCGGTATTTCACGTATTTCTATAAGACGAGCACCTTTTCCGGCACGCTGAGCGGCGGCACGGAGGAGGGGCGCGTGTTCTGGGTGCGGCCCGAAAGGCTGCCGGAAATGCGTCTCGCGCCGAATATGGACAAATACATGAGGATGTTTTCGGAAAAGCACAGCGAGTGCTACTGCTTGGAGTGCGCCGGCGGTTACGAGGTGACCTACCGGTAAAATTAGTTTTCTTTTCAGCTTGGCTTTGCCCCTGCGGTTTTCTGTAGGATGTGTCCATGCACGGTGGACATGTCTTGCACGGAAAGCCGCGGGGCTTTTTTATGCTTTTTTGCAGTTTTTACGGGTGAAGTTTGTAAATTCTCACGGGAAGAAAACTGCGAAAAAGGCTTCCATTTTGCAACAATCCCGCTATAATATACAGAAGCAAAACAACGCGGCTCTGCGGGCCGCGTGTGCGGCAAAACCGAGTTTGTATTGGAAAGGAAGGTCCTTACACAATGTTTCAGATGAAATGGGTTTGGAAAAACCTGGAGGGCTGCCGAAAGCGATATGTTTTCGCGCTGTGTTCCACCGTTCTCATCTCTATGATGGCGCTCGTCAATTCCGTTTTGACGGCGCAGATCATGGACACCGTTTTTACGCCCGTGCAGCAGGGCGGCAGCGTCACGCCGGCGCTTTGGAGCCGCCTCGTGTTCCTCGTCTCGCTGCTGATCGGCTTCACGCTCTTCCGCACCTCGTTCCACTATCTGTCGATTATTACATACGAAACGTGCTCGCAGAAGCTGCTTTTCAAGCTGCGCCGTGAGCTTTATGCCAACATGCAGGCGCAGGACAGCAGTTTCTTCTCGAAGAACCGCACCGGCGACCTGATGACGCGCCTGACCGGTGACCTCGACATGGTGCGCCACACGGTCTGCTACGTCATCCGCATGCTGATCGACTGCGTCGTGCTGTTCCTGACGACGGCGGTCACGTTCCTTGCGGTCGACTGGCTGTTTGCGCTGTCGATGCTCGCCGTCACGCCGGTCATCTTCCTGCTGACGAAGGCCTTCGCGAAGCGCGTGCATCCGCTGTATGTCGACCTGCGCGAGCGGCTCTCCCGCCTGAATACGGCCGCGCAGGAGAACATCGCGGGCAACCGCGTCGTCAAGGCCTTTGCACGCGAGGACTACGAGATCGCGCGCTTTGACGAGAAGAACGAGGATTACAAGCAGGCGAACCTCAAGGCCACGCTGCTGTGGCTCAAATTCTCGCCGTATATCGACGGCCTCTCGCAGGCGCTCTCGATCGCGGTGCTGCTCGTGGGCGGCACGTTCCTCATCATCGGCCGCATCTCGGTCGGCACGTTCGCGCTGTTCAACTCGCTGTGCTGGACGCTGACGAACCCGATGCGCACGCTCGGCATGCTCATCAACGATCTGCAGCGCTTCTTTGCCTCGGCCTCGAAGGTCATCGAGCTGTACTACGCGCGCTCCACGATCACCACGCGCGCCGACGCCGTGAACAAGGCGGAGCGCGTGGCGGGGGCCGTTTCCTTCGACCACGTGGATCTGAAGCTCAACGGCGCCGAGGTGCTGCGCGACATCACCCTCGACATCAAGCCGGGCGAGACTGTCGCGATCATGGGCCCGACCGGCTCGGGCAAGACCTCGCTCGTCAGCCTGATCCCGCGCTTTGCAGATGTCTCGAAGGGCAGGCTCTGCGTGGACGGTGTGCCCGTCGGCCTGTACGACCTGCACAAGCTGCGCAGCTCGATCGGCATCGCGACGCAGGATGTGTTCCTGTTCTCCGACTCGGTGGACGGCAACATCGCTTACGGCAACCCAGACCTGTCTGAGGAGGACGTGCAGCGCTTTGCGAAGATCGCCTGCGTCGATTTTGCCGGCAAGCTGCCCGAGGGCTTTGACACGGTCATCGGCGAGCGCGGCACCGGCCTTTCGGGCGGCCAGAAGCAGCGC
>URQJ01000072.1 GCA_900549945.1 uncultured Oscillospiraceae bacterium | reverse complement strand
AGGTGCGCCGCGATCGCCTCGCGCAGCGCCAAAACGCCGCCGCACGGCGCGTTCGCCATCAGCTCGGCATTCTGCGCGGAGATCGTTCCGCGCATCAGCCGCGCCCATGTGGCAAACGGGAAGTTTTCCGGGTCGGTGCGGTTGCTCGAAAAGTCGGCGAAGTATTTCGGCGCTTCCGGCTTTATCGCCGAGGGCGCGGCCAGCCGCTCCCGCACGGGGCCGCGCTCCAGCGCCGCGGCAAAGAAGCCCTTTTTCGGCACGGCATACAGATAGCCTTCCGAAATCAGCTGCGCATATGCGTTTTCCACGGTGATCACGCTGACGCCGAGGTTTTCCGCAAAGCTGCGCTTCGAGGGCAGCCTCGTGCCGGGCGCAATCTCGCCCGAAACGATGTCGTCTCGGATGCACCGGTACAGGTGGATGTAGAGCTTCTCGCCGCCGAGGTTTTCAAATGAATAGGTCAGCATGCACCGCCCTCCCTTTCTGGCCCTTTCCGCTTCACTGAAACCAACGGATCAAAGCAGTTCAGATTTATTATAGCAGAACGCTGCTTTTCTGTAAAGCCCGCAAATGCGCCCTTCCGCACCGCAAAACGCCGCTTTCGGGTCGTCCTCTCCCCTCTGCACGCAAAAGCCGCCGGAGGCGCTTCCCCCGGCGGCCGCATCGCTGCTTTTACTTTTTCTGCCCGTAATACGCGTTCGCGCCGTGCTTTCTCAGGTAGTGCTTGTCGAGCAGCGCCTGCTGCATCGGCTCGATCGCGGGGTTCATCATCAGGTTGTGCCACGCCATAAAGGCCAGCTCCTCGAGAACGACCGCATTGTGCACCGCGTTCATCGGGTCGGTGCCCCATGTGAACGGTCCGTGGCTGTGAACGAGCACCGCCGGAATGTCGTCCGGCGACTTGTCCCGGAACGTCTCGATGATGACCGCGCCGGTCTCCTTCTCGTATTCGCCGCCGATCTCCGCAGGCGTCATCTTCCGTGTGCAGGGGATCTCCCCGTAAAAGTAGTCGCCGTGCGTCGTGCCGAGCGCGGGGATCCCCCGCCCGGACTGGCTGAACACCGTCGCCCAGCGGCTGTGCGTGTGCACCACGCCGCCGATATTCGGGAATGCCTTGTAGAGCTCCGCATGCGTCGGCGTGTCGGACGAGGGGTTCAAATTCCCCTCCACCGTCTTTCCTGTGCGGATATCGACGAGCACGATGTCCTCCGGGCGCAGCACGTCGTATTCGACGCCGCTCGGCTTGATCGCCATGATACCGCTCTCGCGGTCGATACCGCTGACATTGCCCCATGTGAATGTGATGAGATGGTGTGCAGGCAGAAGCATATTCGCCTTATACACCTGTTCCTTGAGCGCTTCAAGCATCGCTTATTCCTCCTTCGTCAGCTTGTAAAGCCGCGCGCCGTGCGGCTCGATCTCCGCCGAGATCGTCCCCTGCGCGCGGCACGCCGTTTTCGTCCAAAGCTCTTCGGCGGTATACGCCGCATCGCCGAGAAGCTCTGTAAGATCGGCAGATATGCTCGCCGGCGCTTCGCTGAGGTTGAACAGCGCAATATACGGCACATCGCCCACAAAGTTCAGCCACGCGGCCTTCCCCGCATCGCGGAAAAGCTGCAGCGGTGTGCCGCCGTGCTGGTTCAGGCGCAGCATCTCGTCGTTTGTCAAAAGCGAAAGCGTAAACGCGTCGTTGTCCCGCATTTCACCGCCCATAATCAGCGGCGCGCGGAAGATGCCCCAGAGCGACATCAGCGCGATCTGCTCCGGCTTCGTGAAATTCGTGTAGTGGCCCCTGCCGTCCGCCGTAATGGCGATGCGGCCGAGCGGCAGCATGTCGCAGTCCGGATACTGGCCGGGCTTCACGTGCGCCTGCCAGACCTCGCAGCGCCAGAACATCTCGAGCAAAGACGGCCAGTTGTCCCAGAAATCGTCGGTGATACGCCACATGTTGGCGTGCTTTGCCATGTGCCACGCCTCGCTGATAACGGCCGGGCCGGGCGAAAGACTGAGCACCATGCCGCGGCCGCAGCGGTCGATCGCCGTGCGGATCATCTCGATCTCGCGGCGCGCCGAGTATTCCTCAAGCGGCGTCGCCTTCACGTTGCAGATGTCGTCTACCTTGACGTAATCGACGCCCCAGCCAGCATACAGCTCGAAGATCGAATCGTAATACGCCTGCGCGCCCGGCTTGTCGGCGTCGATACCGTACATATCGGTGTTCCACGCGCAGATCGAGCTGCGGTGCGCGATCTCGTGGCAGGAAATCTCCGTGCCCTTCACCGTCATGCGGTTGTGCACGGCGAGGCGCGGCACGCCGCGCATGATGTGGATGCCGAACTTGAGTCCCATCGCGTGGATCTTATCGGCGATCGGCTTAAAGCCCGCGCCGTTCGCCGCGGACGGGAACCGGACCGGGTCCGGAACCGCGCGCCCGTTTTCATCGAGGCAGAGCTGCGCGAAGCGGTTGTATTCCCAGTGGTGCTTGCCGGCCTCCGGCTCATACCACTGGATGTCGCACACGACGTATTCCCAGCCGTGCGCCTTCAAATGATCCGCCATATACTGCGCGTTGCCGAGCAGCTGTTCCTCGTTGACGGCGGGGCCGTAGCAATCCCAGCTGTTCCAGCCGAGCGGCGGCGTCAGGGCGATCTGGTCTTTCCTGTACATACTGTTTCCTCCCGTTTGGTTTCTATTTTCATTATACCAACCTGTCCGTACAAGTCAAGTCCAAAACGAAAAAAGAACGACAGCGCCCGCAAAGCCGGCGGAATCCGGCCGCCGGGCCAGCGCATTTTCCCCTCCGCCGCGGCGGGTAAACTCAAAAAAATTGTCCGGCGCCCCGCCGAAGCGAGGCCCGGACAAATTCAATTTGCAGATCAGACCTCGACGACGCCGTCGAAGATCTTCTCCGCGCCGCCCGTCATCAGGACGCGGTCCGCCGTATAGCGCACAGAGAGATCGCCGCCCTTGAGGATCACACGGATGTCCTCGCCCATCGTGCAGCGGCCGTTGAGCGTCGCCGCAACCACCGCCGCGCAGGCGCCGGTGCCGCAGGCCATCGTCTCGCCGCTGCCGCGCTCCCAGACGCGCACCTTGAGCGTGCGCTCATCGACGGCCTCGATGAACTCGACGTTCACGCGCTCCGGGAAGAGCGGGTTGTTTTCGAACTTCGGGCCGATCGCATCGAGATCGAGCTTATCGACCGAGGGTGCAAAGACCGCGCAGTGCGGGTTGCCCATCGAAACGCAGGTGATGTAATACTCGTGTCCGTCGATGACAACCGGCTTGTTGATGACGCTGTCGCCGTCGAGCTTGACCGGCACAAGCGCCGGCGCGAGCTCCGCCGCGCCCATATCGACCGTGATGCGGTACGCCTTACCGCACATCGTCATGACGCTGCATTCCTTAACGCCGCTCTTCGTCTCGATGCGCAGCACCGGCTTCTTCGCAATGCCGCTGTCATAGAGGTATTTCGCGACGCAGCGGATGCCGTTGCCGCACATCATGCCCTCGCTGCCGTCACGGTTGAACATGCGCATCTGCGCATCCGCCTTGTCGGAGGGGCAGATCAAAATCACGCCGTCGCCGCCGACGCCGTTGTGGCGGTCGGAGAGGTAGATCGAGAGGAATTCCGGAGAGGAAACCTCGTTTTCAAAGCAGTTGATATAGATGTAGTCGTTGCTGCACGCCGACATCTTTGTGAACGGCAGCTTGACCTTCTCGCTCTTGAGGTTGTTGATGTCCACGATCTCCGTGTTGTACGGGGTGTAGCGGCTCATCAGGCTGTCCGCAAGCGCGTTCGCGGTATCGATCGCTGTCAGGCACGGAATGCCGAGCAGCGCAGCCTTGCGGCGGATCTTCACGCTGTCGCGCGCCGGGTTTCTGCCCTTCGCCGAGGTGGAGATGATATACGCGAGCTTCCCGCTCTCGAGCAGCGTGATCGTGTTGACCGGGCTTTCGTGGATTTTATCGACGATCTTGACGGAGAGGCCGAGCTTTGCGAGCACGCTCGCGGTGCCGGTCGTCGCGTAGAGCGGGAAGCCCATCTTATCGAACTTCTTCGCGATCTCGCCGATCTCCTTCTTGTCGCCGTCGCGCACGGTGATGAAAACGCCGCCGTTCTTGTTCATCTTGCTGCCCGAGGCGATCAGGCCCTTGTAGAGCGCCTCCTCAAGGTTGTTGCCGATGCCGAGCACCTCGCCGGTGGATTTCATCTCCGGCCCGAGCTGCGTATCGACGTCGGTCAGCTTCTCAAAGGAGAACACCGGCACCTTGACCGCCGTGTACGGCGAGGTCTTGTAGAGGCCCGTGCCGAAGCCGAGGTCCTTGAGCTTCATGCCGAGGCTGACCTTCGTCGCAAGGTCGCACATCGGAACGCCCGTAACCTTGCTCAGGTACGGCACCGTTCTCGAGGCGCGCGGGTTAACCTCGATCACGTAGATCTCGCGGTCCATGATGATGTACTGCAAGTTGATGAGGCCGATGGCCTTGAGCTCCGTGCAGAGCGTCTCGGTTGTTTTGACGATCTTCGCGCTCAGCTCGTCGTCGATGTCCTTTGCCGGGTAGACCGCGATGCTGTCGCCCGAGTGGATGCCCGTGCGCTCCACGTGCTCCATGATACCCGGCAGCAAAATCTCCTCGCCGTCGCAGATCGCATCGACCTCAATCTCCGTGCCGCTCAGGTACTTGTCGATAAGCACCGGGTTGTCCTGCTTCTGGCGCAGGATGATCGCCATATACTCCTTGATATCCTCGTCGCCGTAGGCGATGATCATGTTCTGGCCGCCGAGCACGTAGGAGGGGCGCATCAGCACCGGGTAGCCGAGGTCGCGCGCCGCTGCGAGCGCCTCGGCTGCCGTCATGACCGTGTGGCCCTTCGGGCGCTTGATATTGCAGCGCTCGAGCAGCGCCTCAAAGCGCTCTCTGTCCTCCGCGGCGTCGATGCTGTCGGCCGAGGTGCCGATGATCGGGATGTTGTTCTCCGCGAGGGTTTTCGTCAGCTTGATCGCCGTCTGGCCGCCGAACGCCACGACGACGCCCTTCGGCTTTTCGATACCGATGATATTCATCACGTCCTCGCTGCAAAGCGGCTCAAAGTAGAGGCGGTCCGCCGTGTCGAAGTCCGTGGAAACCGTTTCCGGGTTGTTGTTGATGATAACGACCTCGTAGCCGAGGCGCTGCAAAGATTCGACGCAGTGCACGCTCGCATAGTCGAACTCGATGCCCTGACCGATGCGGATCGGACCCGAGCCGAGCACGACGACCGTTTCCTTGCCGCTCTTGCCGATGAACTCGAGCGCCTCGTTCTCGCCGCCCTGCTCCGGCGTGTCGTAGGTGCCGTAGAAGTACGGCGTCGTCGCCGAGAACTCGCCCGCGCAGGTATCGACCATCTTAAACGTCGCCTCGTGCTTGAATTCGGGCTTCGTGCCGCTGAGGCGGGTCAGCGCGTCGTCGGTATAGCCGAGCTTCTTGCCGCGCGTGTACTGCGCTTTGGTCAGCGGCTTGCCGGCGATCTCGCGCTCAAAGGCAAGCAGGTTGCCGATCTTATCGAGGAACCACATGTCGATCATCGTGAAGTCGTGGATCTCCTTGGTGGAGATGCCGCGCTTCATCAGCTCGTACACAGCGAACAGGCGCTCGTCGGTGGCGTCCTTCAGGATCTGCCAGAGGTCCTCGTCCGCAAAGTTTGCGAACTTCGGCATGTTCAGCGTGTCGAGCGAGATCTCCGCACCGCGCACGGCCTTCATCAGCGCCATTTCAAACGTATCGGCGATAGACATGACCTCGCCGGTCGCCTTCATCTGCGTGCCGAGATTGCGCTTTGCATAGACGAATTTATCGAACGGCCACTTCGGGAACTTGACCGCAACGTAATCGATCGACGGCTCGAACGCCGCGTAGGTCTTGCCGGTGACGGCGTTGACGATCTCGTCGAGCGTGTAGCCGATCGCGATCTTTGTCGCAACCTTCGCGATCGGGTAGCCGGTCGCCTTCGAGGCGAGCGCCGAGGAGCGCGACACACGCGGGTTGACCTCGATGACCGCGTACTCGAACGACGTCGGATGCAGCGCGAACTGGCAGTTGCAGCCGCCCTCAACGCCGAGCGCATCGACGATATTGATCGCCGCGGTGCGGAGCATCTGGTATTCCTTGTCGGAGAGCGTGACCGCCGGAGCGATGACGATGCTGTCGCCGGTGTGCACGCCGACCGGATCGAGGTTCTCCATCGAGCAGACCGTGATCGAGTTGCCGAGGCCGTCGCGGATCACCTCAAATTCGATTTCCTTCCAGCCCGCGATGCTCTTTTCAACGAGGATCTGCGTGATCGGCGAGAGCGCGAGGCCGTTCGCCGCGACCTCCATCAGCTCCTCGCGGTTGCTGACGATGCCGCCGCCGGTGCCGCCGAGCGTGAATGCCGGGCGGATGATGACCGGATACGTGATCTCCTCGGCGAACTCCAGCGCGTCCTCCACCGTGGTGACGACCTTCGAGGGAATGCAGGGCTGATTGATGCTCTCCATCGTATCCTTGAAGATCTGGCGGTCCTCGGCCTTATCGATCGTCTCCGGAGAGGCGCCGAGCAGACGGACGTTGTGCTTTTCGAGAAAGCCCTCCTTCGCGAGCTGCATCGAAAGCGTGAGGCCGGTCTGGCCGCCGAAGCCGGAAAGGATGCTGTCCGGCTTTTCCTTTTCGATGATGCGCTTGATCGTGGGCAGCGTGAGCGGCTCAATATAGATGTGGTCTGCCATGGCGTTGTCGGTCATGATCGTCGCCGGGTTCGAGTTGACGAGGACGATCTCGATGCCGTCCGCCTTGAGGGCGCGGCAGGCCTGCGTGCCCGCGTAGTCGAATTCCGCAGCCTGACCGATCACGATCGGGCCGGAGCCGATGACAAGAACTTTCTTGATGTCTTTATTCAGTGGCATAGCTGTAAACATTCCTTTCTATATCTCAGAGGCTTCTGCATTCGTTCGGGCGGCGGCCGCTTTCCGCAGCCGGCGCGCCGGTCCGTCACTTTTTCATCATGTCGAAGAACCGGTCGAACAGGAAGGATGTATCGCAGGGGCCGCCGCAGGCCTCCGGGTGGAACTGCACGGAGAACGCCGGGATATTCTTGTAGCGGATGCCCTCGCAGGTCTTATCGTTTACGTTGATAAAGTATTCTTCGGCGACCGCCTTGTCGATGCTCGAGGACATGACCGCATAGCCGTGATTCTGGCTCGAGATATACACGCGGCCGGTCTCGAGGTTCTTGACCGGCTGGTTCGCGCCGCGGTGGCCGTACTTGAGCTTCTCGGTCTTAAAGCCGTTTGCGAGCGCGAGAAGCTGGTGGCCGAGGCAGATGCCGAAAATCGGAATACCGAGCTGCATCATCGCCTGTAGATTGCGGATCACCTCGGGGTTATCCGCCGGGTCGCCGGGGCCGTTCGAGAGCATGATGCCGTCTACATGCAGCGCCTTGATCTGCTCCGCCGTCGTATCATACGGACATATAATCACCTCTGCGCCGAACTTCTCGAGCTTGCGGCGGATGTTCTCCTTCATGCCGTAGTCCATCAGCGCGACCGTCACCTTCTTATTCGGGTTTTCGCAGCGCTTGATCTCCTTCACCGAGGTGCTCTCCACCGCGTCCGTCACGCGGTAGGCGCGGAGTTTCTCGAAATCGACGTGCTCCGGGTCCGCCGTGATGACGCCGTTCATGACGCCGCTCTCGCGGATGATCTTCGTGAGCGAACGCGTGTCGATACCGCAGAGGCCGATCACGCCGCGCTCTTTAAAAAAGGTGTCAAGATCGCCCTCAGAACGGAAATTTGAGGGCGACTGACACCATTCTTTTACAATATAACCGCGGGGGCCGATCATATCCCCCTCAAAGTCGGAGGGAATGACACCGTAATTGCCGATCAGCGGAAATGTCTGCACGACGATCTGACCGAAATAGCTCTTATCGGTGAGTGTTTCGAGGTAGCCCGTCATGCCGGTTGTAAAGACGACTTCCGCCATCACCTCGCCGGCCGCGCCGAAGGATTCGCCGCTGAAAACTTTTCCGTTTTCGAGTACCAAATATGCTTTGTTGCCCATAACGTTTCGTTCCTCTTTCCCTAGAATAATTCCCGCTTGGCCCCCGCACAGGGCGGCGGGCTTTCGCCCGTGCCCCGCGCCGGAACGGCGGGTTTGTATGAAAGGCGGCCGGGGCTTTCCGTGCGGAATCCCCCGCCACGCCCGCATTCCAAAATCATTGTAGTCTAGCCGTACATCTTCAGGATGCGCTCGGCAATGCTCTTTTTCGAGGCGCGCATGTCCATCGCCTGTTTTTCGATGTACCGGTGCGCCTGCTGCTCGCTCATGCGCAGGTACTCGACCAAAACGCACTTAGCACGCGCCACAGCGCGGATCTCCTCCACACGCTCGTGCAGCCTTCGGTTCTCCTCCTCCAGCTCGCACCAGCGGCTGCGCATCGCCGCGAGCAGGTACACAGCCTGATCGAACAGCCTGCGCGAAACCGGCCTGCACAGCACGATGACGCCGCAGGACTCCATTTTGGCGGCGGCCTCCTCGAACTGCCCGTCCTCGACGAGCATTAGAACGCCCGCCGGGGATTGCGCCGCGTGCTCGGCAAGCGCATAGCCGAATTCCTCCGCAAGCGGCGTGTCGATAATCACGAGATCGCAGCCGTTCTGCTCGAGCATCGCGCGCGCCGCCGCGCCGTTCTCAGCGTGCGAAAGCGCCTCACGCATAGGGTCGGGAAGCCAGTCGCAGGCTGCGCTTTTCTGCGCGGCGGATACGAGCAGAACGCTGGGCCGCGGCTTATCGTTTTTCATCGGCTTCCCTCCGTTCGCATACCGGGGGCAGGCAGCCGTCCGGCGGCCCCCGCCCGCATGTCAGCGGCAGAACTGACTTCTTTCTCCAAAATTTAATATTATAGCATGCAGGTTCAAAATGTCAACCTTTTTTTGAATTTTTTCGGCGGCGGCCGACAAAGGCCGCGCGGCCCGCAAGGCTGTGCGGGTGCCGTGTCCAGCCGCCCGCC
>URQJ01000071.1 GCA_900549945.1 uncultured Oscillospiraceae bacterium | reverse complement strand
GGCGTGGGTCTGCAAAACCCTGATTCCCCGGTTCAAATCCGGGTGTCACCTCCAAGCGAAAGGACATCTTACGATGTCCTTTTTTGCTGCTGTGCGCGCAAAAACACTGCATATTCGGATGTGAAACGTGCCGCGGTCCTTTGGCTTCGATGGCCTTCAAACAGCTTCCCGCGGCAGAGCGCGCGCAAAGGCACGGCCGCTTGCAGCGGAGATTCTCCGCATCGGCCGCCTTCGTCCGAATAAAACCGAAAAAATGATAGAGCTGAAAAAGCGCGGGGCCCTCCTTCTGCGGAGGAGCCCCGCGCTTTTTCGTGCACGAATTTGTTGTTTGACCGCCGCACCGGGCTGTAAGCCGCGCACGGTGGACGGGGGAGATGTACGGTGCTTTTGGGTGCGGCGTAGAGGTGCGAAAGCCGCGTCCATTTCGGGCGGGTGGGGAACGGCGGTGTACGGCCCCGCACTCCCGGTATATTCGGGCATAACGGTCCCGCGCCGTACGGGATACACCGGTTATTCCGCATACAGCCCGCGCAGCAGTTCGATTTCGGCCTTGTAGCCGGGCAGCTCGTTCGGCGTTTCGAGGTAAAAGGGCAGGCTGCGCAGAGCCGGGTGGTTGATGATGCGCGTGAAGGCTTCAAGGCCGATCTTTCCCTCACCAATCTTGGCGTGGCGGTCCTTGTGGCTGGAAAGGCCGAATACACTGTCGTTGATGTGGACGGCTTTCAGACGGTGCAGGCCGATCGTGCGGTCAAAATCTGCGAGCACGCCGTCGAGGTTGTTCACGATGTCGTAGCCCGCGTCAAAGACATGGCAGGTGTCAAGGCAGACGCCCATGTGGCCTTCAAGCTCGACGCGGCCGAGGATTTCGCGCAGCTCCTCGAAGCGGGAGCCGACCTCGCTGCCCTTACCCGCCATCGTTTCGAGCAGGACGGTCGTCGTCTGCTCGGGCCGGAGAATTTGGTTCAAGGTGCCGGCGATCAGGTCGATTCCGGCGTCTACGCCCTGCCCGACATGGCTGCCGGGGTGGAAATTATAGAGGCTGTGCGGCGTCGCCTCGAGGCGCAGCAGGTCGTCCTGCATGGCCTCCAGCGCAAAGGCGCGCGTTTCCTCGCTTGCAGAGCACGGGTTGATCGTGTACGGCGCGTGCGCGAGCAGCACTGCGAAGTGGTTTTCCGCGGCGAGTTCGTTCAGCTTTCGGGCGTCCTCGGGGTCGAGCGGCTTTGCGCGGCTGCCGCGGGGGTTGCGCGTGAAGAACTGAAACGTATCCGCGCCGATGGAGAGCGCGGTTTTGCCCATGGCGTAGTAACCCTTTGCGGCGGAGAGATGACATCCGATATGCAGCATAGCTTAATCCTTTCGATTCCAGTGTTTAAAGATTTCTTTGGTGGAGCGCACCATTTCCCGCGCAAAGGCGGAGGTGTATTTCCGGGTATAGAGCGCCTGTGTGCGCTCGTTCGGCATCATTTCGAGCAGCTCGTCCTCGGTGAGCTCGCGGTAGCCGTTTTCAAAAACGATGCTCTCCCGCGAAAAGCGCGTGGTCTGGCGGCGCTCCCGCTGCTGGGTGGTGGGGTAGCCGAAAACCAGCATGCAGACCGGCGCGGTCTGCGGCGGCAGCTTGAGAAGCGCGCGGTGCTCCTCGAAATTTTCGAGAATGTCGCCGATGTAGCACGAGCCGACGCCGAGACTTTCCGCCGCAGTGCAGGCGGCGTGCGCGGCGATCACCGCATCGCTTGCGGCGAGAAGCAGGTCGCTCAGCTCCGGCGCGGGCACTTCGCCGCCGTCACAGCCGGCGAGCCTGAATTTTCGGTGCCAGCGGCGGTAATCCGCACAGAAAATCAGCACCATTTTGGCCGAGGCGATAAACGGCTGATTGTCGCAGGTGACGGCCAGACGGTCCTTGATTGCCTGATCGGTGATGTCGAGAATCGAATAGAGCATCATATTTCCGGCGGTCGGCGCGCGCATTGCGGCGGCGAGGACCGCGTCCTTGATTTCCGGCGCGATTTCCCGGTCCTCGAAGACGCGCACGGATTTTCGTTCGGCCAGCAGGCGGATCGTATCGTTCATAAATGAGCAGCTCCCGTCCAATCAATTTTCTCCAGTGTACCACAAAAGCGGCGGGATGTAAATTCCGTTTGCCGCTTTGGGTTGACAAAATTAACAGCGGCGTTATAATAATATCAAAAGGCGTTCGGGGAGGAATGCGGTGTGGAGCTTTATCAGATTACGGGCAGGCTGCATAAGCTGGAGCTTGTGCGCATGCTGGCGCAGAGAAAGGACATCCGGAAGGACGGGCTGTATGCGGGCCAGATGCCCGTGCTCAACTATCTGGCGGAGCACCCCGGCTGCACACAGGTGGAAATGGCTGATTTTTTGCAGGTGAGCCCGGCCTCCGTCGCGCTTTCCACAAAGCGGCTGCAAAAGGCCGGCTACTTGACGAAGGAGGTCGATGCGGAGAATCTCCGCTGCAAGCGGCTGTACCTTTCGGCGCAGGGGGAGCGCGTGCGCACGCTCTGCCGCGAGAAGATGGACCAGCTCGACCGCAAGGCGTTCGCCGGCTTCTCCGAGGAGGAGCTGCGCGCACTCGCGCAGATGCTCGACCGCATCACGATCAATCTGACGGGCGAGGCGGAAAACATCGTCAACGGCGAGACATTCGGCAGCCTGCACCGGCAGCTCGAGAGCATGGACCGGGTGGAAAAGAAGGGCTGAGCCCCGCAAAAAACGATGTGTTTTATCACAGCGCTTTATAAAAATATCAAATACAACGCGGCATCCATTCATTATAATTAGGGTGAATCCGCATTGAGGAATTTATGCAATGCCGATGAATCGAGCGAAATTTCATTTTGACAATACCTACGCCAGCATGGACATGCTGTACGGCCCGTACATCCTCTACCAGATCGGGGATTTGAGCTGTGAGCCGGGCTACCAGACCTTTGAGCACGAGCAGGCGGTTTACGAGGTCACCTGCGTGCTTTCGGGCAGCGGCACATTTTATGTGGACGCGCAGGCGTACAGCATGGAAAAGGGCGACCTGCTCATCACGCGCAAGGGAGAGATGCACAACATCATATCCTCCGAAAGCGACCCGCTGCGCTACTTCTACCTCGGCTTTGATTTCGCACAGCCGGTGCAGAGCGAGCACGTTTTCCAGCTCAAGCGCTTTTTCGACCAGACCGGCGAGGTCAAGGTGTCGAACGGCCGCGGCGTGCAGGATGCGTTTATGAAGATTCTCTCCGAATTCATTTCGGACGACATCCTTTCGAATCTTCTGATCGAGGCGTATATGCACGAGATCATCTGCGGCGTGTACCGCATTTTCAGCCGCCGCTATTACAGAAGCTACCTTCTGAGCGGCAGCAACAACACAGACGAAAAGCTCGTCTACGATGTGATCAATTACATCGACGTCAATCTGGAATCGATGGAGAATCTCAGCGCACTCAGCCGCGAATTCGGGTACAGCTACACCCATATCGCGCAGAAGTTTTCGGCGCTGACCGGCGAAAGCCTCAAGGCCTACCACACGAAGCGGCGCTTTGAAAAGGCGAACGAATACCTGCGCGAGGGGTATTCGATCACAAAGGTCGCCGAGCTGATGGGGTTCAAGTCCATTCACGCGTTCAGCCGTGCCTACAAGAAATACGTGGGCATTGCGCCGCGAGAATATAAAAAACGGGAAGAGGAGAGCCGCAGGGCATCGGCCTCGCCCACGGAAAACAGTTAAAGGAGTTTTTACCATGAAAGTTGCCGTCATCGGATGCGGTACGATTGCAAATGCAGCGCACATCCCATCCTACATGAACAACCCGGAAGCGGAGATCAAGTATTTCTGCGACATCATCCCCGAGCGCGCCGAGGCTGCCGTGGAGAAGTACGGCTGCGGCACCGCGGTCGTCGACTACCACGATGTGCTCGCCGACCCGGAGATCGAGGCCGTCTCGGTCTGCACGCCGAACAACGTGCACCCGACGATCACGATCGACGCGCTGCGCGCGGGCAAGAACGTCCTGTGCGAGAAGCCGGCGGCGAGAACGTACAAGGAAGCGCTCGAGATGCAGAAAGTGCAGCATGAGACGGGCAAGGTGCTGAACATCGGCGTCGTCAACCGCTTCAACGACAGCGTCAACCTGATCAAGAAATACATCGACGACGGCAAGCTCGGTGACGTGTACCACGTATATGCGAGCTTCCGCGCCCACCGCTCGATCCCGGGCCTCGGCGGCGCCTTCACGACGAAGGAGATCGCAGGCGGCGGCGCGCTGATTGACTGGGGCGTGCATTACCTCGACATCGTCATGTACTGCTGCGGCGACCCGAAGGTCAAGACTGTCACGGGCGAGGTGTTCAGCAAGCTCGGCGTCGACATGAAGGGCTATGCGTACAAGGATATGTGGGCGGGCCCCCCGAAGTACGACGGCGTCTATAACGTGGACGATTCGGTCGTCGGCATGATCCGCACGGACGGCCCGGTCATCTCCCTGCACGGCGCGTGGGCGCAGAACATCGGCGTCGCGGAGCAGTACATCGACTTCATCGGCGATAAGGCCGGCATTCGCCTCCAGTACGGCAAGGACTTCACGGTCTACACCGCGGAGCACGGCGCGCTCGTCGAGTACAAGCCGGAGTTCAACATGCGCGACCACTTCCAGAACGAGATCGACGCGTTCATCAACTGCATCAAGACCGGCGAGAAACTGCCGTCGCACATCGACACGGTGATTATCACCGCGCAGATGATGCAGGCGATCTACGATTCCTCCGCGGAGCACAGGGAGATCGTGCTCGGCGAATAAGCCCGAAAAACAGCATTTCAGAAAGGACGGTTTTCTATGTATCCTTTTTCCATCGGCGTCCTGATGGACGGTTTCCGCACCGACACGCTGACCGCGCTCGATAAGGCCGCGGCCGTCGGCGCAAAGGGCATTCAGGTCTATGCGACAAAGGGCGAGCTTTCGCCGGAAAATATGAATGCCGAGGCGCGCCGCGAGTTTTTAAAGCGCGTCAAGGACCACGGCCTCGTCGTTTCCGCGCTCTGCGGCGACCTTGGCCACGGCTTCAATAAACCGGAGATGAACCCGGAGCTGATCGAGCGCTCGAAGCGCATCGTCGATCTCGCAAAGGATCTCGAAACCGACGTGATCACGACGCACATCGGCGTTGTGCCGGCGGATCCGGCGCACCCGCGCTACGCGATCATGCAGGACGCATGCGGCAAGCTCGCCGCCTATGCGGACTCGATGCAGGCGCATTTCGCGGTGGAGACCGGTCCGGAGATCGCCGTGACGCTCAAGGCGTTCCTCGACGGCCTGCATTCGAAAGGCGTTTCCGTCAACCTCGACCCGGCGAACTTCGTCATGGTCACGGGCGACGACCCGGTGCAGGCGGTCTACACGCTGAAGGACTACATCGTACATACGCACGCGAAGGACGGCAAGCGCCTCCACTATGTGGAGCCGGAGATCCTCTACGGCATGGAGGAATCCGATATGCTGCAGGATACCTCGTTCATCGAGCTGCCGCTCGGCGAGGGCGACGTCGATTTCCCGGCATACCTCAAGGCGCTGGACGACATCGGCTACAAGGGCTTCCTGACGATCGAGCGTGAGGTCGGCGACGACCCCGAGGGCGACATCCGCAAGGCGGTCGATTTCCTCCGCGCACATATCTGAGCATTATTTTGCACAATGGGGAAGGACGGCACGCGCCGCCCTTCCTTCATCTTTCAGAAGGAGGGAAAACGGAAATGAAAGAACGCGAGGTTTGGGATGCAGTCGACGCCAAGGGCCGGAAGCTCGGCTTCGACCTGTACCGCGACGAATGGGACACGCCGCGCCGCCCGGCGGGGGCGTATCACGAGGTCGTGGAGATCGTCGTCTTTACGAGACAGCGCGAGGTGCTCGTCACCCAGCGCGACCCGAAGAAGCGCTACGGGCTCAAGTGGGAGGTCACCGGCGGCTCGGTGCTGAAGGGTGAAACCCTGCTTGCGGCCGCTGTGCGGGAGCTGCGCGAGGAAACGGGGATCGCCGTTTCGCAGGCGGAGCTGACGCAGATCGACCGGCAGGTTCGCGACGACCCGCCGAGCATATACCACGTATACGCCGCGACCGTGCCGGATAAAACGGTGCCGATCACGCTGCAGCCCGGCGAAACGGTCGACAGCAAATTCATTTCGTTCGAGGATTTTTTGAAAGCGGCGTACAGCGAGGACTATGTGCTCTGGTGCGTGCAGAGCTGCGGGATGCAGCTTCGCCGCTATGCCGATGCAATCCGATGACGGCGTGAAAAAAACTTATGCAATTTCGGCTTTCCTGTTGTATTCCGTAAGCTTCTGTGCTAGAATCTCAACGGTCAAAATAAAGCGGGCGCGGCCCCGCACAGGAGCGCTGTAAAATGAATAACCCAGTCAAACGCATCGGCCGGGCCGAAATCAATAATTTCCTTCTGGTCACTCTAGGCACGGTTCTCACGGCCGTCGGCATCTATTTCTTTAAGTTTCCGAATAATTTCTCGACGGGCGGCGTCAGCGGTATTTCGATTTTGCTCGGCCGGCTTGTCCCGTTCCTTTCGCCGGCGGTCACGATGTGGGCGATCAATCTGATTTTGCTGCTCGTCGGCTTCCTGTTTTTCGGGCGCGGCTTCGGCCTGATGACGGCGTATTGCAGCATGCTGTACTCGTTTCTTACCTGGCTGTTTGAGGTCATTTATCCGATGACGCAGCCCTTTACAGATCAGCCGTTTCTCGAACTGTGCTTCGCGATGATGCTGCCGGCGGTCGGCTCGGCGATCCTCTTCAACTGCAACGCCTCGAGCGGCGGCACGGACATCGTGGCGATGATCCTCAAGAAGTACACGAGTCTCGACATTGGCAAGGCGCTGCTTGTGAGCGACGCGCTGATCGCGGCTTCCGCCTGCTTTGTGTTCGGCATCCGCACCGGCCTGTTTTCGCTGCTCGGCCTTGTTATCAAGGCGTTTGTTGTGGATTCCGTGATCGAGAGCATCAACCTGTGCAAGTATTTTTCGATCGTCACCGCCTGTCCCGATGCGATCTGCGACTATGTCATCCGGGAGATGAACCGCAGCTCCACTGTGATCGACGCCGTGGGCGCGTACTCCCACGAGGACAGAAAAGTGATCATGGTGGCCTGCCGCCGCAGCGAAGCGGTCAAGCTCCGGCATTTCATCAAGACGGTTGATCCGAAGGCGTTCATGTTCATCACCAATACGAGCGAGATCATCGGCAAGGGATTTCGGTCGGTATAGCGGCACGATCGGAAAGGGCTTCCTGCGCGGAGGCCCTTTTTGCTGCGTTGAGAGCAGCCCGGCGCGAGCGTGCGCCGAAAAATGCTGTAAAAAGGATTGGGGGGTGCGGCATTTGTGCTATAATGATACCGGCTTTGAATACCGGGCCTATTTCGCCGAAAAACGTGCGTACAGCGGCAAAAGATGCGCTTTATCGGGCGGGAGGCTGCGGGGAAGCGGTAAAACGGCCGCGCAGAGCCGATTTAAGGGAGGGTGTCTGAAATGACAAATTTACTGCTTGCAATTATTTACATGGCCTTTATCAGCCTCGGGCTGCCGGACGCGCTGCTCGGCGCGGCATGGCCGACGATGCAGCCGGAATTCGGCGTGCCGATCTCTTACGCCGGCATCATCTCCATGATCATCGCGGTCGGGACGATCGTGTCCAGCCTGCAGAGCGACCGTCTGACCCGCTGCCTCGGTGCGGGCAAGGTGACGGCGGTCAGCGTGGCCATGACGGCCGCGGCGCTGATCGGCTTTTCCCTGACGCATTCCTTCTGGCTGCTCTGCGTTTGGGCGGTGCCGTACGGCCTCGGCGCCGGCGGCGTGGATGCTTCGCTCAACAATTACGTTGCGCTGCACTACGAGAGCCGCCACATGAGCTGGCTGCACTGCATGTGGGGCATCGGCGCGACGCTCGGCCCCTATCTCATGGGCTATGCGCTGACAAACGGAGGCGGCTGGAATGCGGGCTACCGTTACATCGGCATTATCCAGATCGTGCTGACGGCGTTCCTTTTGTTCAGCCTTCCGCTCTGGAAAAAGCGCAAGGGCGCACAAGCCGATGCAGGCGCTGAAATGGGTGAGGCGCTCACACTGCGGCAGATCGTCGGGATCCCCGGCGCGAAGGAGGTTATGGTCTGCTTCTTCTGCTACTGCGCCGTAGAGCAGACGACGACCCTGTGGGCCAGCAGCTACCTCTCCATTTACAAGGGGATGGCGCCGGAAACCGCGGCGAGCTTTGCGAGCATGTTTTTCATCGGCATCACAGCCGGGCGCGCGGTCTGCGGCTTTATCACCATGAAGCTGAGCGATACGCAGATGATCCGGCTCGGGCTCGTGCTGATCGCGCTCGGGGTTATTGCCATGCTGCTGCCGGGCGCGCCGGCGGTGGCGCTGGCCGGCCTCGTGCTGATCGGCCTCGGCTGCGCGCCGATCTACCCGTGCATCATCCATTCCACGCCCGACCACTTCGGCGCAGACAAGTCGCAGGCGATCATCGGCGTTCAGATGGCGAGCGCCTACGTTGGAAGCTGCCTGATGCCGCCGCTGTTCGGCCTGATCGCAAACAACATCACCGTGGCGCTGCTCCCGGTCTTTCTGCTTTTGGTGCTTGTCCTGATGGCGGTCATGCACGAGCTCCTCACAAAGCGCGCGCCTGTCCGCACCAAGCGGGAGGGGTGAGCGGGGGCAGCGCCCCAAGGTGCCCTGTTGAATGCGCTGTATTCAGCTTTTGGCTTTATTATTTGAGGCGCTCTCTGTGTTTGCGACGAACAACAGAGAACTGAACAGTGCAGATTTCGAGATGTCTCTGCTTTCATGAAGTTTTTTTGATTTTAATTAGCTGTTGACTTAATTTCCGGTTAACAAAACCAAAAGCGCAGACGCTGAAAAATGGCTTGAACTCTAGCTTTTTTGACGTTTGCTGCAAAAACGGTGCTTCAGTTACCTTCACATAATTCTTTGCAAATATGTGAGTGATCTCTTGTTGACTTTTATAATTTTGGATGATATACTAATTTTGAATCCGTAAAAGACTTGACAGGAGGAACAAAATGGTGTACACTTCTCTGCACGCACGCACGCACGCACGCACGCACGCACGCACGCACGCACGCACGCACGCACGCA
>URQJ01000070.1 GCA_900549945.1 uncultured Oscillospiraceae bacterium | reverse complement strand
GACGCTCTTCCGATCTGGGCCCTGTGCGCAGCAGCACGGCGTGCACCCGCAGGTGCTGCACCCGCCGCAGCCGCGGGGGGCGCTGGGGCAGGTGTCCCAGTCGTCGTTCGGTCGATAAATTTTCATGCGGAAAAATCCCCTTTCATTCCGTTCACATTGCGCTGTGTGGTGGCCTCCACAAGACAGAATATGCGGACAGGCCCGAAAGGGTGCCAGTCAGGCCGGCATTGCGGAGATAAAAACAGGGCGCTTTCGCGGCCTTATGATTTCTGACCGGACTGCTCCAAAAAATCGATGTACTTTTCCCCGAAGCCGTGCAGGCTTTGCAGCGTGGGGAGAAACGCCTTTCCAATATCGCTCAAAGCGTATTCCACCTTTGGGGGAACCTGCGGGTACTCGGTGCGGACGATCAGGCCGTAGTACTCCAGCTGTTTCAACTGCTTGGAAAGGGTTGCGTGCGTCATTTCCGGCATCATTTTCAGCAGTGTATTGAACCGGATCGGCTTTTCACTTAAATAATGCAGGATCAAAATGGACCATTTTCCCTGAATGACCTTTTGCGCCGTGACATAAGGGCACTTTCCGTATAAATCTTGCGACATCGGTGCGATCCTCCTCTATAGTATACTGTAAGATACTAAGTATTAAAAAATATCGTACTTGATAAATAAGTCGTTTATGCTATGATTATAGCACAAGAAAAACAAAAAGCAAGAACAAGGAGGACACCTGTGATGCGTAAGATCGAAGAGATTGAAAATTTTCTGCGTGAAACCCCCGTTTTTTATCTGGCGACAATCGATGAAAACCGACCGAAATGCCGGCCGATAGGGTTCCACTTGCTGCGCGGTGCGCACATTTATTTTGGCGTGGGAACCTTTAAGGACGTGTATAAGCAGCTGATGAAAAATCCGTATGCGGAAATCTGCGCCTGTAAAGGAGCGCGGTTTTTGCGGTACTATGGAAGAGCGGTGTTTGAGACAGACGACGCAATCGCAAAAGCTGTGTTGGAAAATTCTCCCAACCTGCAAAAGATCTACAACGAGCAAACGGGGTACCGGCTTGGCATTTTCCACCTCGAAGAAGCAAAGGCGGAGTTTCACAGGATGGCGGAGTTGGAAAGCGTGATCCAGCTTCAGTGACGAAAAAAACCGGCGGGCCAGAAGCCTGCCGGTTTGCTCTTTTTATAAAGTTTTAGATGTTTTTCGGGAATTCGCGCTCCGGCTGAATCGCCTTGTAGGCCGGGCGGATGATCTTGCCCGCGTTGATCAGCTCCTCGATGCGGTGCGCGCTCCAGCCCGCGATGCGCGCGCAGGCGAAGATCGGCGTGTAAAGCTCCATCGGCAGGTCGAGCATGCTGTAAATGAAGCCGCTGTAGAAATCGACGTTTGCGGAAACGCCCTTGTAGATGCGGCGCTTCTCGCCGATAACCTCCGGCGCGAGGCGCGCGACGCGCATGTACAGGTTGTATTCGTCCTCGCGGCCCTTTTCGGAGGAAAGACCGGCGGCAAAGCTCTCCATGATTTTCGCGCGGGGGTCGGAGATCGAGTAGACCGCGTGGCCCATGCCGTAGATGAGGCCGGCCTTGTCGAAGGCCTCCTTATCGAGCAGGCGGGAGAGGTAGAGGCGGATCTCGTCCTCGTCGTCCCAGTTCTTGACGGTCTGCTTCATGTCCTCGAACATGCGCACGACCTTGATGTTCGCGCCGCCGTGCTTCGGGCCCTTCAGCGAGCCGAGCGCCGCCGCGATCGCGGAATATGTATCGGTGCCCGAGGAGGTGACGACGTGCGTCGTAAAGGTCGAGTTGTTGCCGCCGCCGTGCTCGGCATGCAGCATGAGGGCGATGTCGAGCACCTTCGCCTCGAGCGGGGTGAACTGCTTATCCGAGCGCAGGACGCGCAGAATATTCTCGGCGGTCGTCAGCTCGGGCTTCGGCTGGTGGATGTAGAGGCTGCGGCCGTCGCTGTAGTGGCGGTAGGCCTGATAGCCGTACACCGAGAGCAGCGGGAAAATCGCGATGAGCTGCAGGCACTGGCGCAGCACGTTCGGAACCGAAACGTCGTCGGGCGTGTCGTCGTAGGAGTACATCGTCAGCACACTGCGCGCGAGCGTGTTCATCATGTCGCCGCTTGGCGCTTTCATGATGATGTCGCGCACGAAATTCGTCGGCAGCGTGCGGTAGAACGAGAGCTGGCCGATGAACAGGTCGAGCTGCTCCTTCGTCGGCAGCTCGCCGAAAAGCAGCAGATACGCCGTCATCTCAAAGCCGAAGCTGTGGTCGGCGGGCATGCTGCGCACGAGATCCTCGATATTATAGCCGCGGTAGAAGAGCTGGCCTTCGGCGGGGACGCTCTCGCCGTCAACGATTTTGCTGGAGCGGATTTCTGAAATGCCGGTCAAACCGGTCAGGACGCCGTTGCCGTTCAGGTCGCGCAGGCCGCGCTTGACGTCGTATTTTGTGTAAAGTGTGGGGTCTATGGTGCCGTTCTGCGTGCAGAAGGAGGCGAGTGTCTGGATTTCGGGCGTAATCTCCGAGTATTTCGATACGGGCATTCTTAAACCATCCTTTCTCTCTGGCCCAAAACGGGCCGCCGCGTTCGTAACAATTCATCATACAATTTATTATAGCAGAAAACAAAAGTATTTTGATGTCGAATCTATGAATTTTTTATAAGATTGGAATCGGAAACTTTGCAGGTTGTATGATTTTTTCGGCCCGATCCGGCAGGCATACCGCCGTCCCCGGCGCCATACACATGGTAGAAGGACGAAAGAGAGGGATGCCGGAATATGAAACGGAAACGAATCGCGGTTCAAGCGGTATGGATGCGGAAAACAGCGTGGACGGCGTGCGCGGCGGCCGCCGTTGCGCTCTGCACGTGGTGCATGGCGGACAATCTCCTGCCGGTTCTTCGGCAGAGCGGCGGCGCGTGGGCGCTGCGTGCGGCAGGGCTGAAGGTCTCGGCGGAAACGGCGGATGAGGCGCTGCCAAAGGAAAGCGGCGCGGCTTCCGCCGGTGAAGCAGCGCCGGAGACGCCCGAAGCGGAGGCGGACGGCATCCTCTCCCCGTGGGCGGAGCCGGAGCCAGAGGTCGTGCCGACGCCGGACCCGGAGCGGGAGACCGCGCCCGTCGCATCGACCTGGATGGGCGGCGGCGAGGAGGTGGCCGGCTTCTCGGTCAAGGACACGTCGGAATCAGGAGTCGATCTCGCCGAGGAGCTGCAAATCGACCCGGACGTGCACGTGAAGCGCGACGGCTCGCCGGTGGTTTTGCTCTATTCGACGCATTCGAGCGAATCGTTTCTGCTGAGCGATACGGACTGGTACTACACCGACGACGATTTCCGCTCGACGGATCCGGACGAGAGCGTGCTCTCGGTAGCGGCGGAGGCCGCGAAGGTCATCGAGGCGGGCGGCTTCGGCGTCATCCACGACACCACGATGCACGACTACCCGGCGTATTCCGGCAGCTATGACCGCTCGATGGAGACGATCCAGAAAAACCTCGCCGAATACCCGACGATCCAGATCACCGTGGACGTGCACCGCGATGCGTTCGGCGAGGAGGAGGACGGCACGCGCTACAAGCCGGTCGCCGAGGTGGACGGCGAAGATGCGGCGCAGATCATGATTCTCGCGGGCTGCGACCTTTCGGAGGACCCGCTTTTTCCCGACTGGCGGGAAAACCTGCATCTGGCGCTGCGGCTTCAGCAGAAGGGGGAGTCGCTGTTTCCCGGGCTTTACCGCCCGCTGTTTTTTTCACAGCGCAACTACAACATGCACGCCTCGCACGGGTCGATCCTCGTGGAGGTCGGCACCGAAGTGAACACAATCAAGGAGGTGCGGTATTCCGGGCGGCTGCTCGGCGAAACGATTCTCGCGGTTTTAAACGATCTCGCGGAATAGGCGGGGCGGCAGGCGGGCATACTCGGTACAGAAAACAAAGATAAGGGGTTCTGTGCCATGCAAAGCCGTTTCCGCGCCCGCCCGTTTGTGATTTCCTTTCTCTGCACCGCGCTCGCGCTCGTTTTTCTGACCGCCATGCTCGTCGTCGATGCCGAGGGCCGCCGCCTGAGCTTCAACGATACCTCGCCCGCGCTGGAGATCGTCTACAACGCGGACGGCACGGCGGACATGCAGGTGAACGCGTTCCGGCTCGACCGGCAGATCAACGTGACGGGTATCGTGAAGGCGTGGCATTTTGTCGCCGATTTTTTCTGCATCCCGCACGGGCGCTTCCCCTCGGGCGGCGGCTGAGGCGGGCGCGGCACAGCCGTCCGTGGAAAAGCGGCGGGGAGGCCGGGCGCAAAGCTGCGCGGCCTCCCCGTAAAATCATTCGATGGTGACGGTGCGCTCGGCGGTATAAAGGTGCGTGATGAAAAACGACTGGATCGTGTCGCGGTCGCCGCCAAACACAGCGGTCTCGCTGCCGGGCGTGTACTGTACATAAATGGGGTCAAAGCCGTAGTCGGTGTGGGGAATCCCGGAATTCATGCGGATCGTATAGCTGCCGTCGCCGCTGCCGGTTACAGTCAGCGAAACATAATAGCCGGGGCCGCCGAGGCCCTCGCTCTTGCTCACGCAGAGGCGGCCGTCCACGTCCTGTGCAAAGATGTCGGCGAGCAGGACCTCCGCCGTGCCGTGCTCAAAATAGCGTTCAGCCGCTGCGAGCAGCGCGGCGCGGTCGGGGATGTCCGCCACGGCCGTGGGGTAAACCATAGGGGTTCCGTCCTCGCTGTAGGGCGGGTATTCGGTAAAGTCGCTGTAGGCCGGGTCGATCACGGCGCTGCGGTCGTAAAACCAGTCGCAGAAAAATGAGGCCGCCTCGTCGATGTCGGCAAGCAGCGCGGCTTCGGTCAGGGGCGCGGGCGCGGCGGTGGTCTCCGGCGTGGGCTCCACAGTCGGCGCCGCGGTCGGTTCGGCGGATGGTTCGGCGGTCGGCGCAGGCGTTGGGGCTGCCGTCGGCTCGGTTCTGGAATTTTTCAGAACGGCGGATAAGGTGGCGCAGCCCGCCGTGCAGAGCAGCATACCGGAAAGCAGCAGCGCCGCGGCGGCCCGCGCCCATTTCTTTGCGGTCATTTTAAGGACTTCCTTTCGTTTCTAAAGGTGGATTTTCAAAGCTGCTTTCAGTATAACAGACGAAAAAAGCGTTGGCAATACGCGGCGGGCGCGCATTTTTCTAAGAAAGTTGAGGAATATGAAAAAGTTCGTGATTTTTTAACAAATTTATAGTATAGTTAAACACATATAGAATCAGGGGGCGCGGGGTGCGCCCGAAATGAGAAGAGGTTGAATGTAAAATGGCAAAGAAACAGTTTAAGGCGGAATCGAAGCGTTTGCTCGACCTGATGATCAACTCGATCTATACGCACAAGGAAATTTTCCTGCGCGAGCTGATTTCGAACGCGAGCGACGCGATTGACAAGCTCTATTATAAGTCCCTCGGCGACGGCGACACGGGCCTGAACCGCGACGATTTCGAAATCCGCATCGAGGCGGACAAGGACGCGCGCGTGCTGCGCATCCGCGACAACGGCATCGGCATGACGCAGGACGAGCTCGACCAGAACCTCGGCGTCATCGCAAAGAGCGGCTCGCTCAAGTTTAAATCTGAAAACGAGCGGAACGAGGACATCGACATCATCGGCCAGTTCGGCGTCGGCTTCTACTCGGCGTTCATGGTCAGCGACCACGTGCGCGTCGAGACGAAGGCGTACGGCTCGGACGAGGCCTTCGCGTGGGAGTCGGACGGTGCGGACGGCTACACGATCCGCGCCTGCGAGAAAGCGGGGCACGGCACCGAGATCACGCTGCACATCAAGGCGGACACGGAGGATGAGAAGTACGGCGAGTTCCTCGATACATACCGCATCCGCAGCCTCGTGACGAAGTATTCCGATTACATCCGCTACCCGATCCGCATGGAGGTCGAAAAGACCCGCGCGAAGGAGGGGGCCGAAAACGAGTACGAGCACTATTTCGAGGTGGAAACGCTCAACAGCATGGTGCCGCTGTGGAAGAAGAACAAAAACGAGATCACGCCCGAGGAGTACAACAGCTTCTACAAGGAGAAGTTCTACGACTGGCAGGACCCGCTCAAGGTCATCCACACGGCGGCCGAGGGCACCGCGACCTACAACGCGCTGCTGTTCATCCCGGCGAAGGCGCCGATGGACTATTACTCCCGCGATTATGAAAAGGGCCTCCAGCTCTACGCCTCCGGCGTTCTGATCATGGAGAAGTGCGCCGACCTGCTGCCCGATTACTTCGGCTTTGTCAAGGGCCTCGTCGATTCGCAGGACCTCTCGCTCAACATCTCGCGCGAGATGCTCCAGCACGACCGCCAGCTCAAGCTGATCGCCGGCCGCATCGAGAAGAAGATCACGTCGGAGCTCAAATCCATGTGCGAGCACGACCGCGAGACATACGAGAAGTTTTTCGAGAGCTTCGGCCTGCGCCTCAAATTCGGCATGTATGAAAACTACGGCGTGAACAAGGATAAGCTCAAGGACCTCGTGCTGTTCAAGACCTCCGCCGGCAAGATGCGCACGCTCAAGGAGTACGTCGCCGACATGAAGGAGGACCAGACCTGCATCTACTACGCCTCGGGCGAAACGGCGGAGCGCATCGCGCGCCTGCCGCAGACCGAAGCAGTGCTCGACCGCGGCTTCGAGGTTCTGTATTTGACCGACGACGTCGATGAGTTTGCGCTGATGGTGCTCCACGAGTACGAGGGCAAGGAATTCAAAAACGTTTCCGCCGAGGACGCGCGCGTCCAGTCCGACGAGGAGAAGGCCGCGTCCGAAAAGCGCGCGGAGGAGAATAAGACGCTGCTCGAGAAAATCAAGGCGGTTCTCGGCGAGCGCGTCAAGGACGTGCGTCTCTCCGCATCGCTCAAGAGCCACCCGGTCTGCATCACGACGGACGGCGCGCTCTCAATGGAGATGGAAAAGGTGCTCAATTCGATGCCCGGCGCGGAGCAGAAGGTGAAGGCCGAGCAGATTCTCGAGATCAACGCCGAGCACCCGGTCTTTGAGACGCTCCGCCGCTTTGAGGGCGACGAGGACAAGCTGAAGAAATACACCGAGGTGCTCTACAATCAGGCTCTCCTGATCGAGGGCCGCTCGATCGAGGACCCGGTCGCATACGCGAACGCAGTGGCTGAGCTGCTCGCGCAGTAAAGCGCGCAGTATACGAGGAGGACAGGAGATGAAACGGCAGAAAAAGGAACGGAACTGGGGCAAAATCTTTACGATCGCAGTGCTTTTGAGCTTCATGGCGCCGATCGGGTATCTGGTCGTGCGGATCATATCGGGCGAAACGGCGGACGGCGTGGGCCGCGGCCGCGAGGACTACGTGCTCATGCTTTTGCAGTGCCTGCTCGGCATCGCGGCGATCCTCGTCCCGATTCGCCTGATGCGCCGCTGGGACATAGAGATCCCGCGCGTGATGTTTCTCCTCTACATCGGCTTTCTGTACTGCGCGATCTTTCTCGGCGAGGTGCGCAGCTTCTACTACATTGTGCCGCACTGGGACACGATCCTGCACGCGTGCAGCGGCGTGATGCTCGGCGCGCTCGGCTTCTCGATGATCGCGATCTTCAATAATACCGAGCGCATCCCGCTGAATCTCTCGCCATTCTTCATCGCCGCGTTTGCATTCTGCTTCGCGCTCGCGATGGGCGCGCTTTGGGAGATCTACGAGTTTTCGGCCGACGCTCTGTTCGGCACGAACATGCAGAAATTTGCGCTGGATGACGGCACGCCGCTCGTCGGCCAAGCGGCGCTCAAGGACACGATGAAGGACATCATCGTCGATACGCTCGGCGCGCTGGTGATGAGCGTCGTCGGCTATATCTCCCTGAAGTACAAAAAGGGCTGGATCGAAAAGCTGATGATCCGCATCGGGCACGGAAGGCGCAGAGCAGAAAAGAAATAAGCCGCGGCGGCGCGGCGCGCAGAAAGGAAGACCCCCTATGAATCTGAACCAGACGCCGTACGGCGTATATCCGCAGCAGCCCGGCATGTATATGGAGCCGCCGTGTGCAGACCCCGTGGAGCTCGAGCAGAAGGCGCTTCGACGCGCGTCGTCGCGGCTTGCGTTTGCCGCGCTCGCCGGGCTGCCGCTGCAATACGTTGTCATCAATATGGCGGCGTTCGTTCTCGCGCTCTGCGGCGCGAATCTTTGGGCGCCCGCCGGAAACACGATCGGCGGCCTGCCCGCGACGGCCTATTATCTCGTGGCGGCGCTGACCTCGTATTTTTCAATCGCGCTGCCGTTTGCGGTGTTTCTTGCGGCGGGCAGGCACCGCCTCAGCGATACGGTTCTCGTCGAAAAGACCGGCGCCGTAAACGGCGTTCTGCTCGTGCTGGCCGGCGTTTTCCTCTGCTTTGTGATGAATATTCCGGCGAACCTGCTCTCCATGCTGCTCGAGGGTCTCGGCCTGAACGGCGCCGTGAATACCGAGCGGTACACCGTGACCTCTGCGCCGGAGCTGATCACGATGCTGCTTGCAGTCGTTCTGGTCGCGCCCATCACGGAGGAATTTGCGTTCCGCGGCGTTATGACGTCGGTTCTGCGCCGCTGGGGGGACTGGCCGGCGATCCTCTTCTCGGGGCTGATCTTCGGCATGGTGCACTACAGCTTCCAGAGCCTGCCCGTCGTGCTGGCCGGCGGATTTGTGATGGCGTTTCTCTACGTGCGCACGAAGAACATATGGATCAACATCGCCGTGCATTTCACGAACAATCTGGTCGCCATGCTGCCCGCCGCCGTCAACTACCTGTTCGGCGCGCGTGCGGCGGACGCCGTCAGCCTGATTTCGTTTTACGCCGTCGTTCTCATCGGCCTCGCGGCGCTCGTGATTTTGCTCGTGCGGCAGGCCATGGGCCGCAGGGCGTTCAGCGCGCCGATGCAGCGCGGCAAGCTCGCCCGGAGCAAGCCGTTTTATATGCTTGTGAACCCCGGCTTCATCGTATACGCCGTCGTGTTCGTCGCGATGTGCGTGGTGGGGCTCTATGCGGCCTGAGGCCGCGGGGCGGGAATTTCTGCCGGAGCGCCGGTTCATGGAGGAGGCGCTCCGGCTTGCCTGTGAGGCGGCCGCGGCAGGGGAGATCCCTGTCGGCGCGGTGGTTGTCAAGGACGGCGCGGTGATCGGCCGCGGGCGCAACCGGCGCGAGG
>URQJ01000069.1 GCA_900549945.1 uncultured Oscillospiraceae bacterium | reverse complement strand
GGAGCCGCCCCCGTTCGTCGAGGTTGTGCGCGCCGAATCGGCCGCGGAGATGTTCGAGGCGGTCAAGGCCGCGGCAGAGGGGGCCGACATCGTCGTGAAGGCCGCCGCCGTGGCGGATTACCGGCCGAAAACGGTCGCCGCCGAAAAGATGAAGAAGCGGGAGGGCGCTTTGACGCTCGAGCTCGAGCGCACGACGGACATCCTCGCGTGGCTCGGCGCGCACAAAAGGCCGGGGCAGACGCTCTGCGGCTTTGCGATGGAGACGGAAAACCTGCTCGAAAACGCGGCCGAAAAGCTGCGGCGCAAGAACCTCGACCTGATCGTCGCGAACAGCCTGCGCACGCCGGGGGCGGGCTTCGGCGCCGATACGAACGCCGTGACGCTTCTGACCGCAGAGGAGGCCGAAACGCTGCCGCTGCTTTCGAAGGACGAGACGGCGGACCGTATTTTAGATAAAATCCAGACATTGAGAAAGGACAGGGAACAAAATGGACTTTAACGCATACGAGGCGGCGCGGGCGCAGTACGCGGCGCTTGGCGTCGATACGGACGCGGCGATGAAAACGCTCGCCGGCGTGCCGGTTTCGATCCACTGCTGGCAGGGCGACGACGTGCACGGCTTTGAAAACGGCGGGGCCGCGCTTTCAGGCGGCATTCAGGCGACCGGCGACTACCCGGGCCGTGCGCGCTGCTTCGAGGAGCTCTGCGCCGATTTTTTGAAGGCCGCCGAGCAGATCCCGGGCAAAAAGCGCATCAACCTGCACGCGAGCTACCTCGTCTCCGACACGCCGGTGGACCGCGACGCGATCGAGTACGAGCACTTCGCGCCGTGGGTGGCATTTGCAAAGCAGCACGGCTTCGGCATCGATTTCAACCCCACGTATTTCTCGCACCCGATGGTCAAAGATAACCTGACGCTCTCCTCGCCGGACGAAGCGGTGCGCGCGTTCTGGGTGGAGCACGGCCGGCGCTGCCGCCGCATCGCCGGGCGGATCGCGGCGGAGCTCGGCTCGCCGGTGCTCAACAACATCTGGATTCCGGACGGCTTTAAGGATGTGCCGGCCGACCGCATGGCGCCGCGCCTGCGCCTGAAAAAGAGCCTCGACGAGATCTTCGAGGAGAAGATTGAGGGCGTCGTCGACTGCGTTGAGTCGAAGGTGTTCGGCATTGGGCTTGAAAGCTACACGGTGGGCAGCGCGGAGTTTTACCTGAGCTACGCCGCGTCGCACCCGGGCGTGTACGACCTGCTCGACAACGGCCACTACCACCCGACCGAGTTTGTCAGCGACAAGATCCCGGCGTTTCTCTGCTTTTTCGACAAGGTGCCGCTGCATGTGACGCGTCCCGTGCGTTGGGACAGCGACCACGTCGTGCTGTTCGACGACGAGCTGCGCGAGATCGCAAAGGAGATCGTGCGCAATGACGCGCTCGGCCGCGTGATGATCGGCCTCGATTTCTTCGACGCCTCGATCAACCGTGTGGCGGCGTGGGTCGTCGGCACGCGCAACATGGAAAAGGCGCTGCTCTGGGCACTTTTGCAGCCGAACGCCCGCATGCGCGGTTTGCAGGACAAAGCGGATTTTACCGCGCTGATGGTGCTTTCCGAAAAGCTCAAGACGATGCCGTTTTCGGCGGTTTGGGAACGCTACTGCGCACAGCAGGGCGTGCCGGCGGACGACCTCGAGTGGCTCGAGCGTGTGATGCAGTATGAAAAGGACGTGCTTTCAAAGCGCGCCTGATATAGAATTCGATACGGAGATGATACGGATGATGACAGAGCAACCGGTGATCCGCGGCTTTATGCGCATGTGCGGCGACGGCTGGCAGCAGGGCTGGCACGAGCGCAACGGCGGAAACCTCACCTACCGCATGCGCCCCGAGGAGGCCGAAGCGTGCCGCCCGTTTTTCACGGCGCCGCGCGAATGGAACGCGATGGGCGTTTCGGCGGAGAACCTCGCCGGCGAGTATTTTATCACGACGGGCAGCGGAAAATTCCTGCGCAACGTGCAGGAGGATCCTGCGCACAATATCGGCATTGTGGAAATCAACGCGGCGGGCGACCGCTGGCGCATCGTCTGGGGCCTTGAGGACGGCGCGCGCCCGACGAGCGAGTTTCCGAGCCACTTTTTGAACCACAGCGTCCGCAAAACGGCGACAAACGGCGCGTACCGCGTGATCTACCACGCGCACACGCCGAACCTGATTGCGATGACCTACATCCTGCCGCTCACGGCGCGCGACTTCACCCGCGCGCTTTGGCAGAGCGCGACGGAGTGCCCGGTCGTGTTCCCGGGCGGCGTCGGCGTTGTGGAGTGGATGGTGCCCGGCGGCGCGGACATCGCCCTTGCGACGAGTGCGCTGATGAAGCGCTACGATGCGGCGGTCTGGGCGCACCACGGCCTGTTCGTCTCGGGGCCGGATTTCGACACCGCGTTCGGCCTGATGCACACGATCGAGAAAGCGGCGCAGATCTACCTGCTGGCGCTTTCGGCGGGCGGCGGGCAGATCCGCCAGACGATCACCGACGGCAACCTGCGCGCGATCGCCAAAGAATTCGGCGTGACGCTGAACGAGGCGTTTCTGGACTGAGCCGGGAGGCCGCGGTTTAAAGCGGCTCCATAGAATTTACAGACTTTACAAGAAATGTCATGACATATTCACAACTTGGGTGTATACTGAAACCAAATAGAAAATCCGGTTCAGGGGTATGTCATTATGGTAGAAAAAACATTTGGCGTAAAAAAGGCCGATGCGGTGTACAAAGAACGCGCTGGCGCATATGGCATAGGTTTTTCTTCCGACGGCAAGATACCTGCTGTAATGACGCATCTGGATAACGGCGAAAAAGGTTATTTTTTGCTTGGCGGCGGCATTGAAAACGACGAGACGCACGAGGATTGTATTATTCGGGAAAGCCTAGAGGAAGCCGGCCTTTCAGTGTTTCCGAAAAAGTTTGTATGCAAAGGCGATTATTACCATTTTGCAGAGCATATGAAAACGGATTTCCGCGCCATAGGATATTTCTATTATATGGAGATTGGCGACGTCGTCTCAGAACCGAGTGAGCCAGATCACCATTTGGTATGGTTAACGCCGAATGAAATCAGACAAAAACTGTTTTTTCCCCATCAAATCTGGGCGGTAGAACAAGTGTGCAGCATTTACCGGAGATCTGTATAATTCATGGCAGGATGAATGAAACTTTGAATGGATGCCTGCCGAAGCTTCGTTTGTCCACCAAATCAAACTATATACAAAATCAGTCAGGAGGATGGTTCAAAATGGTCAACAGAATTGTACTGAATACAATTTCCTATCACGGCAAGGGCGCGATCGAGAAAATCCCGGAGGAGCTTCAGGCGCGCGGCTATAAAAAGGCCTTCGTCTGCACCGACCCGGATCTGCTGAAATTCGGCGTGACACAGAAGGTCACCGGCCTGCTCGACGCGGCAAAGATCCCGTATGAAATCTACAGCGAGATCAAGCCGAACCCGACGATCGAGAACGTCCAGCACGGCGTGGAATCGTTCAAGCGCTCCGGCGCGGACTGCATCGTGACGATCGGCGGCGGCTCCTCGATGGACACCGCGAAGGCGATCGGCATCATCGTCGAGAACCCGGAATTCGCCGACGTGCGCTCGCTCGAGGGCGTCGCGCCGACGAAGAAGCACGCGGTCTTTACGATCGCCGTCCCGACGACGGCGGGCACCGCGGCGGAGGTCACGATCAACTACGTCATCACCGACGTGGAGAAGAAGCGCAAGTTCGTCTGCGTCGATACGAACGACATCCCGGAAATCGCGGTCGTTGACCCGGATATGATGGCCTCGATGCCGAAGGGCCTCACCGCCGCAACCGGCATGGACGCGCTGACCCACGCGGTCGAGGGCTACATCACGAAGGGCGCCTGCGCGATCTCCGACATGTTCCACCTCGAGGCGATCCGCCTGATTTCCGAGAACCTGCGCGGTGCGGTGCAGAACACGCCCGAGGGCCGCGAGGGCATGGCGCTCGGCCAGTACATCGCCGGCATGGGCTTCTCGAACGTCGGCCTCGGCATCGTGCACTCGATGGCGCACGGCCTCTCCGCGCTGTACGACACGCCGCACGGCGTCGCCTGCGCGATCATCCTGCCCACCGGCCTCGAGTACAACGCTTCGGTCGCCGGTGCGCGCTACCGCGCGGTCGGCAAGGCGATGGGCGTCGAGGGCATCGACGCGATGAGCGACGAGGAAGCGGCGAATGCGACGATCGCGGCCGTCAAGCAGCTCAGCGCCGACGTGGGCATCCCCGCCGACCTCAAGGGCATCCTCAAGGAGGAGGACGTGCAGTTCCTCGCCGAGAGCGCCTATGCGGACGCGTGCTGCCCCGGCAACCCGCGCGATACCTCCGTGGAGGAGATCGCCGCGCTGTACAGAAGCCTGCTGTAAGCGGTACAATCCATAGAACGGAAAAGGGTCCCGGAGCCGGTCGCTCCGGGACCCTTTCGGCGTCTGCGCCATACCAGCTCCCCGCGGAATCTGCGTTTTGTGTGCGCGGGCTGCGGCGGAACGGCGCAAAAAATAGCCGCGCAGCGGGGAAATGCCTGCTGCGCGGTGTTTTTTAGCTGTATTTTGGCGGCCGGACGGCTTCGCCTTTCGGCGGATTCCGAAAAGCCTGCCGTGTGCCGGAACCTAACCTCTGCGGTTTGATTACCAGCCGAGGGACTTCAGGTACTCGCGGCTCATCTTCACGGCGTCGAGCGGCGCGCGCTCATAGGCCTGATCCTGCTCGACGACGACCCACTTCGCGCCGGCGTCGATGGAAGCCTCGAGCACGGCGGGAATGTCCTGCATGCCGTAGCCGACCGGGCGGAACTCGAACTTGCCGGTTTCTTCTTTCTTCTCGGTCTCGATGCCGATCAGCTCGTACATGTTGGCGGGCTTGCCCTCCTTGTAGAAGTCCTTGAGGTGGACGACCGGCGCGCGGCCCGTGTACTTTCTGATGTAGTCGGCCGGAACCTCGCCGGCGACGTTGACCCAGCAGATGTCGATCTCGGTCTGGAGCAGCGAGGCCGGGATTTCCGAGTAGATGTAATCGAGCGCATACTGGCCGTTCGGCATTTTGATGAACTCGAAATCGTGGTTGTGGTAGAGCAGCGTGATGCCGACCTTGTTGCAGGCCTCGCCGATCTGGCGGAAGATCTCGATGTTTTCGAGGAACTTCTCGGTGCCCGGGCGGTCCTCCTCCATCAGGTACGGGATCGCGATGTACTGCATGCCGATTTCCTTATACTGGGCGACGGTGCCCTCGATGTCGGCGGCAAGCTCCTGAAACGGGACGTGCGCGGAGAGCGGGACGAGGCCGACCTCATCGAGAACCGCCTTCACCTCGGCGGGCTTCATGCCGTACAGGCCGGCAAGCTCCACGCCGTCGTAGCCCATTTCCTTGAGCTTCTGCATCGTGCCCTTAAAATCGCGCTCGGCGTCGTCGCGGACGGAATAAACCTGCACCGCTACGGGTAAATTCTTCATGGTGAACTCCTCCTGTGAAATAAATTTGGATCTGAAAATATTGTACAGGATTTTTCGGAAAAAGTCTACGGGAATTTATGAATTTTAGGCTTTATCCGCACAATTTTCCGATTCCCGCCGCCGTGCGCTTGAAAAGCCGCCCGCAAAATGGTATGATACAACAGAATACAAAAGCAATTCCGAAAAAGGAACGTGATTTTACGCATGAAACGAAACCTGCGCTTTTATTTTGCCCTTTTGTTCGCACGGGGCACGGCCCTCGTCCTCAAGCTGATCGGCCGCAAGGGCACCTCGATGCCGGGCTCGTGGGCGATCATCCTCTGCCCCGATTTCATCGGCCGCATGCCAAAGCCCGAGAAGATTATCGGCATCACGGGCACGAACGGCAAGACGACCGTTTCGAACATGATCGAGGACGTGCTCGAGGACAACGGCATCGACTTCATCTGCAACCGCTCGGGCACGAACGTGCACACCGGCATTGCCTCCACGCTGATCGCGAACAGCCGATTTTTCGGCAAGCCGAAGCACAAGCTCGCCGTGTTTGAGATGGACGAGCGCTCCGCACCGAACTTTTTCCCTTACATGCAGCCGGATATTCTGCTTTGCACGAATATTTTCCGCGATTCCTACAAGCGCAACGCGCACGCCGAGTTTATCCTCGATATTTTGAACCGCGAAATCCCGAAGGGGACGCGGCTCGTGCTGAATGCCGACGACCCGCTGTGCAGCGCGATCGCGCCGGAAAACGACCGCGTCTACTACGGCATCGACCGCCTCGATACCGACAAGACGGTGTGCGACAACATCGTCAACGACGTGCCGGTATGCCCGCGGTGCTTCGGCCCGCTCACGCACGACGTCGTGCGCTACCACCACATCGGCCGCGTCCGCTGCGAAAGCTGCGGCTACCATTCGCCGGCGCCCGATTACCGCGCGACGGACGTCGATATCGAGCACATGCAGATGACCGTCGAAAAGGACGGCCGCGCGGATGTTTACCCGCTCGCGAATGCGAACAACATCAACATCTACAACTCGCTGGCCGCCGTCGCGGTGCTGCGCGAGTTCGGCCTCACGCCGGAGCAGATTGAAAAATCCTTCCGGAAGATGGGCATCAGCGAGACGCGCTACTCCGAAACGGAGGCGAACGGCCGCAAAATCATCCTGCACCTCGCGAAGGGGCAGAACCCGATCGCCTGCTCGCGCGCGTTTGAGAACATCCGCAACGCGCCGGGGAAAAAGGCCGTCATCCTGTTTCTCGACGACTACTTCGACGCGCGCCACACGGTCGAGAACACCGCTTGGTTCTACGACACCGACTTTGAGTTTTTGAACGACGAGAGCGTCGTGCAGGTCGTCATCGCCGGCGCGCGCCACCACGATACCTACGTGCGCGCGCTGCTCGCGGGCATCCCGGCGGAGCGCATCGTCCACATGCGCGGGGAAAACGACGCGCCTGCCGCCGTTACGCCCGAGGCGGACACCGTGTTCATCCTCTACGACGTCTACACGATCCGCCTTGCGAATGAGATCCGCCAGAAGCTGCTTGACAGCGGGAAGGAGGCTGCCTCGAAATGAAAATAGAGATCCTGTTCCCGGAGTTCTGCAACCTCTTCGGCGACACGTACAACATGATCTACCTTGAAAAAACGCTGCCGCAGGCGGAGTTTATCCGCACGCCGATCGGCGGCACGGTGCGCTTCACCGAGGAGAAAATCGACCTTGTCTACATGGGCCCGATGACCGAGCGCATGCAGGCGCGCGTGATCGAAAGGCTCCGCCCGCTGAAGGAGAAGATCCGCGCGGCGATCGAGAGCGGCACCGTGTTTCTCTTCACCGGCAACGCGCTCGAGGTTTTCGGCGACTACATCGAGACGGAGGACGGCGGCCGCATCGAGTGTCTTGGCCTGTACCGCCTCTTTGCAAAGCGCGACATGATGCACCGCCACAACAGCGATTTCGAGGGAACCTTTGAGGGCGAGACCGTCATGGGCTTCAAGACGCAGTTCACGATGGCCTACACGCCGGACGAATCCCTCGGCCTTTTCAAAAAGACGAAGGGCGTGGGGCTGAACCCGAAGGCCGCGTGGGAGGGCGTCCGCCTGCACAATTTCTTCGGCACCTACCTTGTGGGGCCGATTCTCGTGATGAACCCGCCGTTCACGAAATACCTGCTGCGGCTGATCGGCGCGGGAGACGTGCCGCTCGCCTTCGAAAAGGAAAATATGGAGGCGTACGCGCAGCGCAAAAAGGATTTTGCGGAAAAGGTGCGCTGATGGAAAAGGTTCTGCACAACATCCCGCCCGTGTTCGATGCAAAGAGCCGCGTTTTGATCCTCGGCTCGTTCCCGTCGGTCAAATCGCGGGAGGGGATGTTTTTCTACCACCACCCGCAGAACCGCTTCTGGCGCGTGGTCGCCGCGGTGTGCGGCGCGCCGGTGCCGGAGACGGTCGGGGAAAAGCGCGCGCTGCTCCTTCAAAACCGCATCGCGCTGTGGGATGTGATCGCCTCGTGCGCGATCGCGGGCTCCTCGGATGCGAGCATCCGGGACGCCGTGCCGAACGACTTCAGCCGCATTTTGTCGCAGGCGGAGATCCGGCACATCTACACGAACGGGCAGACCGCGCACCGGCTGTACGGGAAGCATCAGGCGCAGGGCGTCAGACTGCCGGAGACGGTTCTGCCCTCCACAAGCCCTGCGAACGCCGCGTGGAGCCTCGAGCGGCTGATTGCGGCGTGGTCGGTGATCCGCGACGCATGAGCCGGCCCTTCGGCGCGGCAGTTTTTGCCCCGCGCGTTCAGGGTGCGGGCGATAGGAGAAAGGATGGTTTCGATGACCAGAGAAGAAATGATGGCCTGCATTCTCGACAGCGTGCCGTACCGCATCGTGTTCGTCGATACGGACCACATCATCCGCTACATGAACCGCGAGGCGAAACACCACTACTACGCGGTGCGCGGTTACGGCGACCTGATCGGAAAATCGATCTTCGAGTGCCACTCGGAGAAATCGAAGGAGATGCTGATCGCGGCGGTGGAGAAACTCAAAAACCACGGCAACGAGATCTATCTCGGCGTCAGCGTTTACAACGAGCGCAAGTACATCAACCCCGTGCGCGACGAAAACGGCGTGCTGATCGGCTATTTCGAGCGTTTCGAACGCAATTTGCAGAAATAAAAAGAACCGTTTCCGGCCGAAAAGCCGGGAGCGGTTCCATTTGTTTTGGGGAGAAGCCGGGCGCGTGCGCTCAGCCTGCGGCCTCAGGGCTGGGCTCCGCCGGCACGTCCTCGGGCAGCGGGGGAAGCGCTCTCTGCCAGAAGCCGCCGTAGTAGTAGATCAAGTTCGGGATCAGGCCGAGGATCCAGCCGATCGGCGCGGAAAACCAGATGCCGGTGTAGCCGATCCAGATGGGCAGGAGGATCGAAAGGCCGATCTTGCTGCCGAGCTCCACGAAGGAGGAGATCATCGTGACGCCGATTTTGCCCATGCCCTTCAGCGTGCTGTTGTAGAGCCAGATCCACCCGAGGAACGGGAAAAACCAAGACTGGATGCGCACGAAGCTGAGCGAGGCCTCGATGACCTGTGTTTCCTCGGGCTTTACGTAGAGCAGGACGAGCGGCTCGGCGAAGATCAGGGAGAGCGCGCTTGCGAGCACGGAGAGACCGCCGACGAGCAGGAAGATCTCGCGCACGCCGCGGCGGATGCGGCCGGCCAGCCGCGCGCCGAAGTTCTGCCCGACATAGACCGAGAAGCCGAAGGAAAAGTTGCTGAACGGATTTCACGGGCTTCTTTACTCCTAA
>URQJ01000068.1 GCA_900549945.1 uncultured Oscillospiraceae bacterium | reverse complement strand
GCGCCGAGCGGCTCTGCCGGCGGGTCGTGTCGGTCCTTGCGGACCGCGCGGTGCGCAGGGCGCGCATTTTGAGGCGCGACGGTATTTCCGAGGCGGAGGCGGAGCACCGCATGCAGGCGCAGCAGGCGGACGGCTTTTACGCCGCGCGCTCGGATTATGTGCTCGACAACACGGCGTCCGTTTCGGATGCGGATATAGACGATATGCTCGCGGCGCTCGGCTGCGGGCGGCAGGGAGACGGATTTTGAGACGAAACCGAAAACAAAGGCGCCGGTGGCCTGCCGTGCTCGTGGCGGCCGCACTGCTTGTAGGGTTCGCGGTATTCGCATTACAGGCGGTGCAGCCGGATGTGCAGAAGCTCAGCTACCCGCGCAAATACGAGTCCATTGTATCAGCGCAGGCGGCGGAATACGAGCTGGAGGAAAGCCTCGTCTATGCGGTGATCAAAGCGGAAAGCGGATTTGACGCCGAGGCCAAATCGTCCGCCGGCGCGATGGGGCTGATGCAGATGATGCCCGACACGTTCTACTGGATGCAGACGCATGTGGGCGAGACGCACGACGAGGCGGCGCTGTATGAGCCGGCGGTGAGCATCCGATTCGGCTGCGCGTTCCTCAGCCTGCTGCTCAGGGAGTACGGCGACCTGACGGTCGCGCTCTGCGCCTACAACGCCGGCATGGGAAATGTTGCCTCATGGCTTTCGGACAGCGCGTACTCCGACGATGGGGAGACCCTGAAGGCGATCCCCTTCGGCGAAACGGAGGCGTACGTTCAGAAGGTCCTTCAATACAAGGAAGCATACGAAGAAATTTATTATGGGGGAATGAAAAATGGCTAAAAAGGATGCGGAGAAATCTGCAAAGGCGCTCAGCGAGGCGCTGCTCAACCCGCGAAAGAACGGCTTTTTTGCAGTCTCGGACGAGAAGATCGAAAAGGCCGACAAGTTCTGCGAGGGCTACAAGGCGTTTCTCGACAGCGCAAAGACTGAGCGCGAATCCGTTGAGTACGCGGTAAAGGCGGCGGAAAAGCACGGCTTCGTGCCGTTTGACCCGGCGCACGAATATGCGCCCGGCGACAAGGTGTACTACAACAACCGCGGCAAGGCGCTGTGCCTCGCGGTCATCGGCAAGGAGGGCTGCAAAAACGGCGTGCGCATTGCCGCGGCCCACATCGACAATCCGCGCCTCGACCTAAAGCCGATCCCGCTCTACGAATCGAGTGAGCTGGCGTACCTCAAGACGCACTACTACGGCGGCATCAAGAAGTACCAGTGGACGGCGATCCCGCTCGCGATGCACGGCGTGATCGTAAAGCGCGACGGCACGAGCGTCGCGGTGCGCATCGGCGAGGAGCCGGGCGACCCGCAGTTCACGATCACCGACATCCTGCCGCACCTCGGTGCGGATCAGGCGCAGAAAACGCTCGGCGCGGCGTTCACGGGCGAGGATCTCAACATCCTCGTCGGCAGCCGCCCGGTGCGCGACGAGGAGGCGAAGAACGCCTACAAGCTCAATGTCATGCGCCTTTTGAACGAGAAATACGGCGTTGTCGAGGCCGATCTCATCTCTGCGGAGATCGAGTTTGTCCCCGCGTTTAAGGCGGTGGACATCGGCTTTGACCGCAGCCTGATCGGCGCCTACGGCCACGACGACCGCGTCTGCGCGTATCCGGCGCTTGAGGCGATCCTCGCCTGCAAGAACCCGGTGCAGACCGTCGTGACGGTGCTTGCCGACAAGGAGGAGGTCGGCAGCGACGGCAATACCGGTCTCAACTCCGAGTTCATGCGCTACTTCATCGCCGATCTCGCAGAGGCGGAGGGCGAAGTGCCGCGCCGCGTGCTCTCGAAGTCGGTCTGCATTTCGGCAGACGTTACCGCGGCCTACGACCCGCATTACGCCTCCGCGTATGAGGCGCAGAATTCCTGCTACATCAACGGCGGCCTCGGCATCGCGAAGTACACGGGCTCGCGCGGCAAGGGCGGCACGAGCGACGCGAACGCTGAATTTGTCGGCCGTATCCGCCGCACGTTTGACGATGCGAACGTTCTGTGGCAGATCGGTGAACTCGGCAAGGTCGATCAGGGCGGCGGCGGAACAGTCGCGAAATTCATCGCGAACCTCAACGTCGACGTGCTCGACGTCGGCGTGCCAGTGCTTTCGATGCACGCGCCGTTCGAGGTTGTTTCGAAGCTCGACGTCTACATGGCCTACAAGGGCTTTAAGGCGTTTTTCGAAGAAAAGTAACAGACGGGCGGCAGAGGCTTTGGCTTTCTGCCGCCCTTCATATTTCTGGAAAAGCCGGGTATACTGCGAAGTGAATGGATAAAGAGAGGGGGAGGGCTTTATGGACATCCGAACTGTTCGGCGTGCGGCGGAGCTGCTTTCGCGCCTTTCGGGCCGCAGGCAGGAGGTGGCGGTGCTGCCGATGCGCGTGCAGAAGGCCCCGTTTCCGGATGGGCCGGCCGATGCGCTGCCGCGCGCCGTGCCGGAATCTGTCGGCATCCAAAGCGGCTATTTGCAGGAATTTTTGAAGCAGGCCGCGGCGGATAAGACGGAAAACCTGCACAGCCTGACAGTGCTGCGGCACGGCAAGGTGATCGCCGCGTGCAGCTTCGCGCCGTTTGACCGGGACGTGTGGCATGTGACGCACTCGCTGTGCAAGACGGTGACGGGCCTGTGCGCCGGCATTCTGATCGGCGACGGGCTGCTCTCGCCCGACGAGCGCGTCGTCGATCTGTTCCCGGAAAAGGCCTCGCCGCTCGCGCGCATCCGCTGGCGTGGCCTGCTCGTGCGCCATCTGCTGAACATGACGAGCGGCGCCTCGCTGAACGAGGTGGCGTCCGTCACGCAGATGGACTGGGTGCGCGGCTTTCTGGACTCGACGCCGCAGTTTGAGCCGGGCAGGGAATTTCAGTACAACAGCATGAATTCCTACATGCTTTCGGCGATTATCTGCAAAAAGACGGGGAAAACGCTGACCGAATTTTTAGAGGCGCGCCTGTTCGGCCCGATGGGCATCCGCAATTTCCACTGGGAGACGTGCCCGCTCGGCATCGAGAAGGGCGGCTGGGGGCTTTACCTCAAGCAGGAGGACATGGCAAAGCTCGGCCTGCTCGTGCTGCGGCGCGGCGAATGGGCGGGCAGGGCACTCGTGCCGGCGGACTATATCGGCGAGATGAGCCGCAGGCAGAGCGAGCCGCCGGAGAGCATGAGCGACTACGGCTACGGCTTTCAGTGCTGGCTGTGGGCGCGGCCGGGCTCGGTTTTGTTCAACGGTCTGTTCGGGCAGAACATCCTTGTAATCCCGGAGCTCGATATGGTTATCGCCTCGAACGCAGGCGGAAACCGCATGTTTGGCAAGTCCTCCTACTTGTCACTCTGCGAGCGGTATTTCGGCGCCGGGGTGCGGCTTCCCGACCGATGCCCGCCGGACCCGCGCGCATACCGCAGGCTTTGCCGGACGGTGCGGCAGCTTGAAGCCGGCGCATTGCCGGAAAAAGGCGTTTTCAGCTTTTTGGAGCGGCTTCGGCAGCAGAGGCTGCGCGAAACGCACAGTGCGGCGGTCGCGGGCCGGCGCTATGTGTTTGAGCCGGGCGCGGCACGGCTGCTGCCGCTTTTTGTGCAGCTTCTAGAAAATAACTACACGACCGGCATCAGCGCCGTCTGCTTTTCCTGTGAAGCGAAACAACTTTACATCACGTTTGAGGAAGGGGAGGAGCGCAACACGCTCGAGGTCGGCTTTTCGGCGGCGGCGCGCGGCAAGGTGTGCGCGAACGGCGAGGAGCAGCTTGTCGCAGTCTCCGGCGTCTGGACGCAGAACGAGGACGGCGTGCCGGTACTAAAGCTTGACATTGCGTTTCTCGAGCAGGCGAGCACGCGGCACATCAAGCTGTTTTTCGACGCGGAGGAGACGGTTCGCATGCGGATCACGGAGACGCCGAGCAAGCAGGCCCTGCAGGACGGCGCGGCGGCCATTTTCGGCGGGAACCGCCTGCTCGGCGCGTTTTCCGGCGCGGTTGACGGCAAGGCGCGCATGGAAGCGTGGCTTTCGGCGCTCGCCGAACCGGAGCTGACCGGTCGGCTCGAGAGGGAAGAGGAAAAGCGCGGGGCGAAATGAGAAAAGCGTCTGCCTATTGGCGGACGCTTTTCTCTGTAATGGCGTTTTGCTTTACACCGGGAGGCGGTCCAGCTCGTCCTCGGTGTAAACCGGGATGCCGTTTTCAAGCAGCAGTGCGGCCGTGACGCCGTTTCCGGGCACCTTGCCGCCGGAGAACGTGCCGTCGTAGATCAGGCCCTTGCCGCACGAGGGGCTTTTCGCCTTGAGAATCGCGAAATCGGCGCGGTTGAGCTGGGCGAGGTACAGGGCGGCCTCTGCGCCCTTCCTGTATGCGGCGGTTACGTCGCGCCCGCGGTTCGACATCACCCTGTCCCCGACGATTTCTGAGGGCGCGCGCGGCGTTTCCAGCCCGCCCATCTGCTCCGGACATACGCCGAGCAGCACGTGCTCCTCAGCGAGCGCGAGGATGCGTTCATTTTTGCAGTCGTCGCCCTTATAGCGGCACGCGCAGCCTAAGAGGCAGCTGCTCACGAGAATGACAGCCATCGTTTTCCACTTCCCTTTTCCGTGTTGTTGGAATTCTGTTGAAACGATTGTAGCACGATCACTTTTTGCCGTCAAGCCGGTTGCGCGCGCGGCGGAACTGTGCTATGATGTAAAAAAATACGCGTTCGATGGCGAGAAATGGTGGTTTATATGGAGGAATATCTCTCGAAGCTGACGGTTTTCACACACCCGCTGATCCGGCACAAGGTCAGCCACCTGTGCGATGTGAACACCGGCTCCAAGGAATTCAGCGAGCTTGTGAAGGAGCTCGCGATGCTGATGGGCTATGAGGTCCTGAAGGATCTCAAGATGAAGGACGTCGAGATTCAGGCGCCCCTGCAGAAGATTGTGACGCCGGTGCTTGCCGAGGATTTCACGATCGTGCCGATCCTGCGCGCCGGGCTCGGCATGGTGGACGGCCTGCGCGCGCTTTCGCCGACGGCGCGGGTGGGGCACATCGGCCTGTACCGCGACGAAGAGACGCTTTTGCCGAAAACGTACTACTTCAAGCTCCCTGTCGATGCGCAGAGCGGGCCGGTTATCGTCGTCGACCCGGCGCTCGCGACGGGCGGCAGCGCCGATGCGGCGATTCAGTTCGTCAAGGATTCCGGCTGCACGGGTATCAAATTCATGTGCATTTTCGCATCCGAGGTGGGCGTCCGCCTGCTCTATGAGAAGCACCCGGACGTCGAGGTCTACGCCGCGAATTATGCGCCCGGCCCCCTGAGCGAGCAGGGCTATATTTACACCGCCGCGGGCGATGCCGGCGACCGCCTGTGCGGCACGGTCAGCTATAAGCCGCAGAAGGCGGAGGGATAAGCCGGAAAAAATTCCCGAGGAAAAGCGTTCCAATCAAATTTCGGGGCGCTTTTTTGGCGTGATTCACAAATCGTTCACGGATTCGACACGATTCGTTGACTTTCCCACCGCCGTATGGTAGAATACCGGGGAAAAAATTAAGGGAGAGATAAAATTTGAAGCTCATTTATGATGTGGCTGACAAGCCAAAGCTCAGCAAAACGCTCGTTTTCGCGTTTCAGCAGATGATCGCGATCATGGCGGCGACGCTGCTCGTGCCGATGCTCGTCTCGGGCTACGGCCTGGAGGCGGATGTTGCGGCGGCGCTCTTCGGCGCAGGCATCGGCACGATCGTCTACCTGCTCTTCACGAAGCGCAGAAGCCCGGTATTCCTCGGTTCGTCCTTTACGTTTCTCGGCGCGTATTCCGCCTCGATCGGCCAGAATTACGGCTACTGGGGCATGATCATCGGCGTGACCTTTGCCGGCCTCGTCTACGTCGTCATCGCGCTGTTTGTCCGCCTCATCGGCTCCGGCTGGGTCAACAAGCTGATGCCGCCCGTGATCATCGGCCCGATCGTGGCGCTGATCGGCCTCTCGCTTTCCGGCACGGCGACGAGCTGGATCATGGGCAACGGCGCGGCGGAGATCGTCTACACGGAGACGTACAACTGGGTTTCCATCGTCTGCGCGCTCTTCACGTTCTTTATGATCGTCATCGCCTCGGTGAAGGGCTCGAAGCGCGTCAAGCTGATCCCGTTCATCATCGGCATCGGCGCGGGCTACGCGCTGGCGCTTGTTTTCACGCTGATCGGCCTCGCTGCCGGCAACCCGTATCTGCAGGTGCTCTCGTTCCAGCCCTTTATCGATACCTTCTCGAGCTTCAGCTTCACGAGCATCATCGATTACCCGAAATTCTTCTTCCTTAAAGCGATTCAGTCAAACGGGCAGTACCCGCTCGACGCGGCGGCCATCGGCAATATCGCGATGATTTACGTGCCGATCGGCATTGTGGAGCTTGCGCAGCATATCGCCGACCACAAGAACCTCGGCAGCATCATCAACCGCGACCTGATCGCCGACCCCGGCCTCGATAAAACGCTGCTCGGCGACGGCGTCGGCTCGATCGTGGGTGCTGTATTCGGCGGCTGCGCCAACACGACGTACGGCGAATCCATCGCCTGCGTGGCGATCACCGGCAACGCCTCGGTCGTTTCGATTCTCACGGCGGCGCTCGGCTGCATGGTGCTCTCCTTCTTCACGCCGTTCGTCGTTCTGATCAATTCGATCCCGAAGTGCGTCATGGGCGGCGCGTGCATCGCGCTGTACGGATTCATCGCGGTTTCCGGTTTGCAGATGCTGCAAAAAGTCGACCTCGGCGACAGCCGGAACCTGTTCGTCGTCAGCTCCATTCTGGTCTGCGGCATCGGCGGGCTGTACTTCGGCTTCGGCAATAACCCGATCACCGGCGGCGCGCTGCTCAACATCACGTCGCTTGCAGTCGCACTGATCGTCGGCGTTGCGACGAACCTGATCGTGCACGGCGGAAAGCTCTCGGACGGTGCGGATACGGCGCCGGCCGCAAAATCAAAAAAGAAAAAGTAAGTGCTTTAGGGGCTTCCGGGCTTGTGATCCGGAAGCCCCTTCTGCATGGCGGCGCGGCAAAAAGGCTGCGCGCGGCCTCGCGGCGGATTGCCAAAAAGAAATTTTCTGCTATACTGGAAACAGGACATACAGGTGTCCTGTTTCCCCGTGTACAATAAAGCTGTGAGAAGGAGGGGGGGAAGCGTGAAAATCGACCGTCTGATCGGCATTCTGTCGGTCCTTTTGCAGCGGGATACCGTCACGGCGCCGGAGCTTGCGGCGCGGTTCGAGGTATCGCGCCGCACGATCGGCCGCGATCTGGAGGCGCTGTGCCGCGCGGGCATCCCGATCGCGACGCGGCAGGGGGCAAACGGCGGCGTCTCCATTCTCGGCAGCTACAGGCTGGACCGCACGCTGCTGACAGGCGCGGAGATGCGGGATATCCTCGCGGGCCTGCGCAGCCTCGACAGCGTAAACGGCACGAACCGCTACGGGCAGCTGATGGAAAAGCTCGAGGCCGGGTCGTCGGATTTCATGGCGGGGAATCAGTCCGTGCTGATCGATCTCTCGGCATGGTACCGCGATTCGCTCGCCCCGAAGATTGAGCGGATCCGCAGTGCGATCGACACCGCGCGCAAAATCCACTTCACGTATTACGCGCCGGGCGGCGAAACGGCGCGCACCGTAGAGCCGTATTACCTGATCTTCCGCTGGTCGAGCTGGTATGTCTGGGGCTACTGCGAGAAGCGCGCGGACTTCCGGCTGTTCAAGCTGAACCGCATGGACGGTCTGCACGTTACGGCGGAGGCGTTTCAGAAACGGCCCGTGCCGCTGCCGGACCTGCGCAATGAGCGCGTGTTTCCCGGCGGCATCCGCGTGAAGGCGCTGTTCGCACCGGAATGCAAGTGGCGGCTCGTGGAGGAGTTCGGCCCGGCCTGCTTCACGGTGCAGCCGGACGGGCGGCTTCTGTTTGCGGCGGATTACACAAGCCGGGAGGAACTCGTCACGTGGCTTTTGACCTTTCGGGACAAAGCCGTGCTGCTGGAGCCCGCCGACGTGCGCGCGGCGCTTCGGGAGGCCATCGGGCGCATGCAGGCGTTATATGAGGAAAGGGGAAATGAGACATGAAGTATACTTGGCTGGACGATTACCTGCTGCAAAAGCGCGGGGTGACGAAGGATTTTCAGCTGTCTTGGAACTGGGTGCGCTACCACATCGGCGGCAAGATGTTTGCGGCGGTCTGCTTGGACGACGGCGGCAGGCCGTATTATATCAACCTGCGGCTTGAGCCGATGAACGGCGAGTTTCTGCGCGCGCAGTATGCCGGGGATGTGATCCCGGGCTATTACAGTGACAAAACGCACTGGAATTCCGTGCGGCCGGACGGCGCGGTGCCGGACGAAACGCTGCGCGCGATGCTCGATGAATCGTACCGCCTTGTGCTGGGCGGCCTGCCGAAAAAACGGCAGCGCGAAGCGCTCGGGCTGACCTGCTGCGGCACGGAATGCAGCGGCTGCGCGTTTTTCGGAAAGGAATGCGCGGGCTGCAACGCAGAGGCCGGTAAAGTGTTCCACGCGCCGGCGGGCCGGGCCTGCCCGATCTACGCGTGCGCGGTCAACAGAAAGCATCTTGCGACCTGCGCTGTCTGCGAGAGCCTGCCGTGCGGTATCTGGCGCGCGACGCGCGACCCGCAGCTTTCCGACGCGGCGTTCGAGGATTCGATCGCACAGCGGGTGCGGAATCTGAAAGGGGAATAATCGTGGCTTTCGACTACAAAAAAGAGTATAAGGAATTTTACCTGCCGCCGCGCGCGCCCGGGCTGATCGAGGTGCCGCAGATGCACTACATCGCCGTTTCGGGCAGCGGCGATCCGAACGCGCCGGACAGCGAATACAAGGCCGCGATGGGGCTTCTGTACGGCGTTGCATTCACGATCAAGATGAGCCCGAAGGGCGGCCGGCGGATCGAGGGCTACTTCCCGTACGTCGTGCCGCCGCTCGAGGGGCTTTGGCAGCAGGCGGGCGGCGGCGCGGTCGACTATGCCGATAAATCCGGCTTTTCGTGGATCTCGATGCTCCGCCTGCCGGCGTTCGTGACGCCGGCGGATTTCGACTGGGCGGTGCGGCAGGCCGCGGAAAAGAAAAACACAGATTTTTCCAAGGTTCGGCTGTTCACGTACGACGAGGGGCTCTGCGTGCAGTGCATGCACGTCGGTCCCTATGACGCGGAGCCGGAAACGCTCGCACGCATGGAGGGATTTATGCGGGAAAACGGCCTTGCGCCGGATCTTTCCGACGCGCGCCGCCACCACGAGATCTATCTCGGCGACCCGCGGCGCACCGCGCCGGAGCGGCTGCGCACGGTGCTGCGCCTGCCGGTGCGCC
>URQJ01000067.1 GCA_900549945.1 uncultured Oscillospiraceae bacterium | reverse complement strand
CGCCCGGCGCGACGATCATCGAGCCGACCTCGGGGAACACCGGCATCGCGCTGGCTGCGCTGGCTGCCGCGCGCGGCTACAAGGTCATCCTTACGATGCCGGAAACCATGAGCGCGGAGCGCCGCAGGCTGCTCTCCGCGTACGGTGCGGAGATCGTCCTGACGTCCGGCACGGACGGCATGCGCGGCGCGATCGAAAGAGCGGAGGTGCTGGCGGGTGAAACGGAAAACAGCTTTATTCCCGCGCAGTTTGAAAACCCGGCGAATCCGCTGGCGCATTATGAAACGACCGGGCCGGAAATCTACGCGCAGACGGCGGGCGGCGTGGATATTTTTGTCGCCGGTATCGGAACCGGCGGAACGATCAGCGGCACGGCGCGCTTTTTAAAGGCACAGAAGCCCGCGGTGCAGGTCGTTGGTATCGAGCCGGCCTCGTCGCCGCTGATCACACAGGGAAGAAGCGGCGCGCACGGCCTGCAGGGAATCGGCGCGAATTTTATCCCCGCAAATTACGACCTGCAGTGGGTGGACGCCGTGCTGACTGTGACAGAGGAAGAAGCGTTTGCTATGGCGCGGCTTCTGGCGCAGACAGAAGGTGTCCTCAACGGAATCACGGCCGGTGCGGCGCTTGCGGCGTCTGTACGGCTGCTGCAAATGCCGGAAAACGCCGGGAAAACGCTTGTGGCGGTGCTGCCGGACAGCGGAGACCGCTACTATTCCACGCCGATTTTTCCGCAGCAGGGATAAGAAAGTCAGACATGGACGCAAAAGCGGACGGCTTCCCGAATCTAAAGGAAGCCGTCCGCTTTAAAAAGATGCGCCGGGTCAGAGCGAGCCGGCGCATCTTTTATATTACGCGGTATTTTTAGGTGTGTCCGGCGGCAGACGCTCAGTCGCCGTAACGCGTGAGGATCTCCGCTGTTCCGTATAGCTCGTCCTCCGTGATCGTGCGGCCCCAAGCGATCTTGCAGCTTTCGTAATCGGCATTGACCTCGGTCACGCGGACGTAGCGGGAGCCGTCTGCCTGCGTGCCGGTTTCCGTCACGAGAACGGAGTGCTCCAAATCGATGAGGCGAATGTGATCGCCGACCCGCACGCGGTCAAAATCGTAGTGTATGGTGACTGGCGCCTCCGTGCCGAAGAGCAGGTCGCTGAGCAGGCTCGCGTAGCCGAGGCACTGCGTGCCGTCGCTGTATTCCGGAAAGTATGCGTCGGTTTTCCCGGAATAAGTGTTGCAGGATGCGTAGCCCTCGACGGAGTGGGCACAGGGCGTGCCGGTGACACAGAACATATCGGCATCCGCGGGGGCGCCGGCGCAGTTCCAATACAGGCCGTCCTCAAAATACAGCGCGAGCGATTTCAGCTTTTCGCGCGCCTCGGCTTCCGTCTTAACGCCCTTTTCCGCAAGGGTCGGACGTGCGATAACGGTAGCCGTCTCCGTCTGCACGGGGCGGATCGAGTCCGCATCGATGTAGCCGGTGATCTGATCCTTGACGGAAATCTCCGCGTAAGCGCCTTCTGCAGCGTCGGAGAGCAGAGAGACATAGACATTCGCGGCGAGCCTGCCCACGGCCGGCGCATCAGCCTCGGGCGCGGAAAGAACAGAGACGGGGCTCAGGGTTTCGCCGACTGCGGGCGTTTCAGTGTCCGTCGCCGCATGGCCGCGGATGCTGAGCAGCGTACTGTCGCAGTATCCGGTTGTGCCGTCCTCAAGCGCGATGCGCGTCCAGTCCGCGCTGGTGTGCTCGAGCACCTGCACTGTGTCGCCGTCTGCGATCTTTGCGGTCACAACGGAAAGCGAGGAGGGGCCGCTGTGCAGGGCATGTGTATTGCTCTCCTCCGATGCGAAAGCCGGCAGGGAGGTGGAGCAGAGCAGAAGCGCCGCCGCAAGGCTGCTCAGGTGCATCATAAATTTTGTTTTGATCCGAGCGTGCATGGGGATAGCCTCCGATCTCTATACTATATACAGTATTATTTTACAGGAATTTTTGTTCCGGGTCAACTGTTTTCGGTGTTTTTCTGTGAAAAATCCGCGGCATTTCACACGGTTTTGAGAGACGTTGCGAAAAAACTGCTTGCCGGGAGGCTGGATCGGTGGTATACTGAGGCGTATTGTGAGAACGCGGCGCACAGGCAGGCGGCGCGGCGTGCAGTTCAGAAACGGGGGACGAAAATTGGCGAAAAAATATTATGCGGTGCGTGCGGGCCGCGAGACGGGCATATTTGAGACATGGGAGGCGTGCCGGCGGCAGACGACCGGTTTTAAGGGCGCGGCCTTTAAGAGCTTTCCGACGCGCGCGGAGGCAGAGGCATACATGCAGGGCGCCGAAAGCCTTGCATGTGCGGAGAATTTCGCGGCGGACGGCGCCGTCGCCTATGTGGACGGCAGCTATCACAGTGGGACAAAGGCCTTTTCCTGCGGCGCGGTGCTCTTTTTGAACGGAGAGGAGCTGCATTTTTCCGAAAAATTTGAGGACCCGCAGCTCGCCGAGATGCACAATGTCGCAGGGGAAATCAAGGGCGCCGAGACGATCCTTACATACTGCATAGAGCACGAGGTGCCGAGCGTCACGATCTGCCACGATTACGAGGGAGTGGCGCGGTGGGCGACCGGCGAGTGGAAGGCGAATAAGCCGGGCACGATCGCATACCGCGAATTCTGCCGGCGGGCGGCCGAACACGTGCGCTTCCGGTTTGTCAAGGTCAAGGGGCATTCCGGCGACAAATACAACGACCTCGCCGACCGCCTTGCAAAGGATGCGCTCGGCATCCCATAAAATCAAATCAAAATCCAAAAAGGAACAGAAAAAAGTCAAAAGGAACAGGTTTCGCCCTGTTCCTTTTTCATTTGCGGGAAATCAGAAGAACGCGTGGTGCCTGCGCAGCAGCGCCTGAATTTTTGAGACGTCCGTTTCCGGCAGCGCCGTGCGGTCCTGTACGGCGGCTGCCGCGGCAAGGCCGGCCGCCTGCCCCGTGCTGCAGCAGGTGGGCATGATGCGGAACGAGGCCTGCGCCTCGTGGCAGCCGGAGATGCACCGCCCGGCGGCGAGCAGATTCCGAATGTTTTTCGGGATCAGGCTGCGGTAGGGAATCGTGTAGTACGTGCCCTCCTTGAAATAGTAGTGGCTCGTTCCCGTGCCCTCCGGGTTGTGGATGTCGATGTCGTAGTTGCAGGCCGCAACGGAATCCTCGAAGTGCACGCAGTCCTTGAGGTCGGAGACAGTCAGCGTGTAGAGGCCGTCGATCATGCGGCTTTCGCGCACGCCGATTTCCGGCGCGGAGGAGAGCAGCGTGCAGTTTTCAAAGCCCGCGCAGTTCTCTTTGAGGAAGGTGTAGAGCTCGAACATCTGGCGGCGCGCCTCGCGTTCGGCGAAGCTGAGATCGTACAGGTCGAACGGCGAGCGCTTGATGATGCGCGTCGAATTGAGGTGGAGCACGCCGTCCGCCACATATTTGAATTTGAGCACGTCCTCGCGCGGGTTTTTGATCTTGCCCGCCGCGCGGAACTGCTTGTACAGCGCATTGATCTTTTCGGAGTTCCTAAATGCGAGATCGACGTCGACGTTGGAGAGCCGGAAACACAGCGTCATCGGCTGGCAGAGCCCGTCCGCCTCGCGGCCGACCCGGTAGGCGCAGCCTGCAAGCGCGGTCAGGTCTGCGTCGCCGGTCGCGTCGATAAAATAATCGGCTGTAAAGGTCATTTCGCCGCCTTTTCCTGTAATGGTGACGGACTTTACAGCGTCGCACACGCGCTCTGCGCGCAGGAGATATGCGTGGAACAGGACGTCTACGCCGCTTTCCTCGGTCATCTCGTCAAACACGAGCTTCAGGATCTCCTCGCTGAAAGTGACGCGGTTTTGGTGCAGGCCGTCCTTTTTGTCGAGCCGGCCGAGGATCTCGGTGAAGATGCCGTCGGAAAGCGCTGTCGTTTTGCCGTCGATCTTCGTTGTGAACCCCATAAACGGGTTGATGTAGCAGTTTCCGGCGGCCCCGCCGAGAAAACCGCTCTTTTCGAGCAAAAGTACCTTTGCGCCCTCTCTTGCGGCGGATACCGCCGCCGCGACGCCGGCAAAGCCGCCGCCGACTACAATGATATCATATTTCATGGTTGATTCCTCCCGTTAAATTTCCGATCGGGCAGAGCCGCCGGCCGAAAAGCCGTGCGGCAGCGTGCCGGATGGCCTCAATGAAAATAAGCGCCGTTTTCGCGCAGCGCGGTGCGCAGTCTCTCCGTATCCACCGCATGCACATCGCAGCCGTCGGATGCGGCGGCGAAGGCGGCTGCCGTGCCGGCGGCTTCGCCCATCGCGAGGCAGACCGGCATCACGCGCACAGAGCCCTGTATGCGCTTGTCGCAGGAAATCGAGCGGCCCGCGACCAACACATTCCGGATGCCGGCGGGCAGCAGCGCGCGGTAGGGGATGCCGTGCGATTCGCCCGGACCGTAGCGGGCGCTGCGCTTATCTTCGTCGATCCGGCCGTCCGCGAGCAGGCGCAGCTCGTCGAGCGTGTAGTGGATGTCAAGATAATAGCTGTTGCGGCAGATCTCATCCTCAAAGTCGGCCTTTGTTATGTAGTCCTCAACGGTCAGCTTGTAATCGCCGACGATCCGGCGCGATTCGCGCACGCCCATCACGGGCGCAGTGGAAACGAGGAAAGCATTGCCGAAAGCCTCGGGGAAGTAGAGCGCGAGCGCGTCGCGGTACTGCTTTGCGATGCGGCGGCCGCGCATCATCGCCTCCGAAACAGATTTCGGGTCGGTGGAATCGAGGCCGAAGAGGTGGCCGGCGTTGAAGCCGACCGTACCCGGGCCAATGATGTTGTTGCACAGGTGCGTGTCGAGAATATCCGGGAAGCGCGCGTCGCCGGGCAGCAGGTGTGTAAAGCTGTTCCTGTTGTTCGGGTGCATGCCGCCGCTGCGCATGCCGTATTTCGGGTGGTACAGATAGGCGTACAGGTCGACATTCGCGAGGCTGAAGCAGAGCGTGGAGGGCATCGGCTCGCCGTTTTCGCCGAACTCGTAGTCCGCGCCGGCCCAAACCGCAAGGTCGCCGTCGCCGGTGCAGTCCACATACGTTTTCGCGCTGTAGGCGGTGAAGCCCGATTTGTTGGAGACGACGATCGCGCGGACCGCGCCGTCCTCAGCGTCGACATCGCACAGGAATGTGCTGAACAGAACCGTAACGCCGTATTCGGTCACAAGCTCGTCGTAGACGCGTTTGAGGCCCTCGGGGTCGATCGGCACCCAGTCCGCATCGCCGGGCGCCACGTGCGGAGAAAGCGCTTTGGAGCGCTCGAAAACGGTCTGCGCCATACCGCGGTAGATGATCTGCTCCTTGTCGGAAAACGGGCACCAAGCAGGCACAAGGCCGGAGGTGCCCATGCCGCCGAGCGAGCCGGTCGCCTCGATCAAAAGCGTTTTCGCGCCCTCGCGCGCCGCGGAGGCCGCCGCGGTGCAGCCGGCGGGGCCGCCGCCGACCACGATCACATCGTAGGCGGTGTTGAGCGGGATAGAGCGGGATTTAAGCGTGTACATATTGAACCTCTTTTCACGGTCGGATTGAGCAGGCGCTCGCCGCCTGCGTCTGCCATAAAGATAGCGAAGCTGGCGGAAAAAAACAAGAGCCCTGAAAAGAGTTCGTAATATTTTGTACGAAATCGATAGATCGCATCAATTTTCTTCGGGCGGGTTCATCGTGCGCTCGGCGTGGATCTGCAGCGAGTCGTTGCGCGAATGGGGGATGCGGATCGTAACCGTTGTGCCGGTGAGGATCGCCGATTCGATCTGGAACGTAAAGCGGTCGTCGTAGTAGATGCGCAGCCGCTCGAGAATGTTGCCGATCCCGTAGCCGCCGCGCTTTGTGTTCACGGCGGGCTTGTCCTTTTTCGCGAGCAGTTCGGCCAGCTTGCTCTTTTCCATGCCGACGCCGTTGTCGGCGATCTGGATCTGCACGTAGCTGCCGATCTGCCCGGCGGTCAGCCGGATGACGCCCGCGCGGTCGCTGAGCTCGTACAGCCCGTGGAACAGGCTGTTTTCGACGATCGGCTGCAAAATCAGCTTCATGATCGGGTAATCGGCGATATTCGGCGCGACCTCCGTGACGAGCCGGACCGCGCGGCCGCGGCACAGGTTCGTCAGCTCCACAAAAAGGCGCACATGCTCCACCTCATCGCTGAGCGGCAGAAAATCCCTGCCGTTATTCAGGCTGAGCCGGTAAAAGCGCGCGAGCTTTACGACGATGTCAACGGTCTCCTGATTGCCGCTCGCCATCGCCTTCCACGCGATCAGGTCGAGCGTGTTGTATAGAAAATGCGGGTTGATCTGCGCCTGCAGGGCGCGCAGCTCCATGTCCTTGAGGTTTTTGCCGAGGTTGTAGCGCTCGTCAATCAAGAGGCTGATCCGGCGCACCATGAAGTTGAAGCTGTTCTGCAGCTCGCCGATCTCGTCCTCGCTGTCTACGATGCAGCTCACGCCGAGGTCGCCGCTCTCCACGCGCCGCACCTGCTCGGCGAACGTTTTGATCCGGCGGGTGCTGTAGCGGGCGTAGAGGTAGGCGAGGAAAAAGGCGATGACGCTGATGACGACGGTGAGCAGAATCATCTGATTGCGCAGGTCGGAGCTTGGGGAGAGCAAATTGTCGATCGAAGCGACGGTGAAAATCCGCCAGCCCTGAAACACGGGCGCCGAAAGGCCGAACACGGCGTTTCCGGCGATGTGAACGCCGGAGGATGCGCCGAATTCGTCCCGCAGCCGGCAGAGCTGCTCCGTTATATCGTCTTCGGAAAGCGGAAATGCCGAATTTGCGCCGCAGACGATGCTTAGATTTTCGTCCACAAGATAGGAGGCGCTCTGTGCGGTATAGTTGTTGCGCTGCAAAATGCCGAGCAGGTCGCTCTTGGGCACATCGACGCTGACGACGCCGAGAATGCGGTTAATGTCTCTGCGGCTTCGGATCAGCGTGACGACGGAAAGGACCTCCTGCGGCTCTGAAAGTGGCGGCTGAAAGGTGCTCGGCGGCAGGAGTGTCTGCGTCCCGTATTTCTCCACGAGCATGCGGTACCAGTCCTCGCCGGCGACGGTGCTCAGCGGGTAGGTGATGTAGTTGCTGCGGCTGTGCGTGAAGGAATCGCTGATGAACAGGCGGATCTGATAGAGCCCCTGCAGTGTGCGGGTCGATTCGATCGCCTTATACAGGTCGTTCATGTCGTCGTATTCCTCGCTGAAGCTGATGCCGGCATCCTGCTTTTCCAGCACCTCGTGAACCTCCTCTGTCTGTGCGACCGAGGAGGAAACGGTCGAGATCTTATACAGCTCGTCCTCCATCTCGTTTTCCGCCTGCTGCAAATAGAGCTGCGCGATCTTGATCGACTGCGTTTTGATGATCTCGGTGCTGCTGTAGCCCGCGAATACCGTAAGCACAATGATCGGGATAAAGATCAGGAGGAAATATGAGGCGAAGATCTTCATGTGCAGCGAGCAGTTTTTGTATCGAAGGGTCAAATAAGAAAGCGGCGACATCATCATTCCTCTTCCGGTGCATGCGGAGAAAGGCTGCCGTGCTTGTTTCGGTAGGCGCGCGGGCTTTCCCCGAAGTATTTTGTGAACAGGCGCGTGAAATAGTTCTGGTTCGCGTAGCCGAGCGCGTCGGCGATCTCGCCGAATTTCATGCCCGTCTCGCAGACGAGCCGGCGCGCCTTTTTCATTTTGGTATCCAGAATAAACTGGTTCAGCGTGCGGCCTGTGTTCTTCTTGTAGAGGTAGCACAGGTAGTTCGGCGTGACAAAAACGTGCTGGGCGATCTCGCGGATCGAGAGTTCCTTGCCGTAGTTCTGCGTGATGTACTGCTCGACCTCGAGGACGATGCGGCTCTTGTTGTCGAGATTCGAGATGTTGTCGATGTGGCGCCGGAGCTGAGCAAGCAGGTAGCGGCGCACCGTGTCGATGTCCGGCGCAAAATGGATGAATTCAGAGATGTACGGGCTGCTGTCCTGATTGTTCCACTTGCTCATCTGCTGGCTGAGCCAGAAAGCGATGGAGGCGAGCGCCTCCTTGATCTGCGGGATGTCCTGCTCCCGGCAGGCGGCGATGTCATCGATGTAACTGTTGAGAAAGCCGGTCGCGCGGGTAAAATCGTTCGCGAGGACGGTGCCGTAAAACTCGCGCTGCAAATCGGGCGCGGGCACAAACGGCTTTTGGCTGAGATCGCGGAAGAAGATCACCCGGCCGTAGCCGAGCAGAAAGGCGGCGCGCACGGCGGCGCGGGCCTCGTCGTATGCCTCGCGCAGGTGCGAGATGCCGGCGCACAGATTGCTGATGCCCACAACAACGTCGGCCTGCACGCTGTCGAGCGTCGTGAGCAGCGGACGCAGCCGGAGCTCCGCTGTCTGGCGGATCAGGAAATCCGGGGAGACGTTTGCGTGCAGGATGTAGCCCTTGCCGACGCACGACATGACGAATCGGCCCTCAAAGATCTGCGCCGCGGCCTTGTGAAACGCGAGGTAATGGCGCGAGGCCAGAAGGCGGTCGTCGAGCTGGCTGTCGTAGCCGTGGTCGGCGATGTGCTCGTCCGCCGCGTTCATCTGCAAAATCAGCGATACCATCGGCGCGTGCAGGTCGAGGGGCAGGTCGGGCGGCGCGCCGGTTTCGCTGTATTGCAGCAAAGAGAGCGCGAGATCGGCCTCGCGCTGCGGCAGGTGCACTTTTTGGCTTTGGCACTTTTTCTTCGCTTTTTCCACGGCGCTGATCAGCTCGTGAAGCTGCAGGGGCTTGTAGAGGTAATCGACCGCATTGAGCTTGATCGCGTTTTTCAGGTATTCCTTATCGGAATAACCGCTGAGAAACAGAACCTGCAGCGAGGGGTGCGAGGGCAGCACCTCGTTGATGAGCGCGATGCCGTCGAGCTTTGGCATGCGCACGTCGCATATGATGATGTCGGGGTCCGTGTCGTGAATCAGAACCATGGCCTCCAGCCCGTCGGACGCCTCGCCGACAATCTCTATATCCATCATCTCCCAGTTCACGGATTCGGAGATGCCTCGGCGGGTCTGCTCCGAATCATCTACAACGATCATTTTATACATGCTCCTACCACTCCCCTTAAATCCAAAAAGCACGCGAATCGAGCTTTCTTTTATGGGACAAGTATAGCAGATTTTAGAAGAAAATTCCAGAAGCGGCCGCCCAAAAATCAAGATTCTTTAGAGGAAATCACAGAAAGCGGCGGGAAAATTAGCAGGATATTACGATTACTAGCACAAATAAAAAGCACGGGTGAAGGAGGGCGGCTTGGATCTGTCGGAATCTATGGAAATTTAGCACGAAACCTCAAAAAAGAATCGGTGATAAATGATAAAAACAAGGACGATAATTCATTTATTTTTGGATGTTTTTGGAATAAAATGATGCTGCAAACAAAAGAGACTGATGCTATTATAAAAGTAGACACGGAAGGGTAGAAAAAAGCCTGTCCGTGGAGT
>URQJ01000066.1 GCA_900549945.1 uncultured Oscillospiraceae bacterium | reverse complement strand
GACAAAGGTGGTCCGGTCCGCCATGAGCCGGTCCATGCCCCGCTCGATGTGCTTCTCTGTCCTGGTATCCACGGAGCTTGAGGCCTCGTCCAGGATCAGGATGGGAGCCCTGGAGACCGCCGCCCGGGCGATGTTTAAAAGCTGGCGCTGGCCCTGGCTCAGATTGGCTCCGTCGCTTTCCAGTACCGTATCATAGCCCTTGGGAAGCCGCATGATAAAGGAATGGGCAGATGCCATCTTCGCTGCCTGAATGACCTCCTCGTCGGTGGCATCAAGCCTTCCGTACCGGATATTTTCCATGACCGTTCCCGTAAACAGGTGGGTATCCTGAAGCACCATGGCGATATGGCGGCGCAGCTCGTCCCGCTTAATATGGCAGATATCAACGCCGTCGATGGTGATGGTCCCGCTCTGGATATCGTAGAAGCGGTTGATGAGGTTCGTGATCGTCGTCTTGCCTGCGCCGGTCGCGCCGACGAAGGCAATTTTCTGGCCCGGCTTCGCGTAGAGAGAAACGTCGTGCAGCACGATCTTGTCGGGCACGTAGCCGAAATCCACCCCGTTGAGCTCCACACGGCCGGTAAGCTCGGTGTAGGTTACGGTTCCGTCGCTGTGCGGGTGCTTCCACGCCCAGAGGCCGGTGTGCTTTTCGGCCTCGACAAGCGTATCGCCGCGCCTTTCCGCGTTGACGAGCGTCACATAGCCCTCGTCCTGCTCGCTTTCCTCGTCGAGCAGCGCAAAGATACGGGAGGCGCCGGCCATTGCCATGATGATCGACGAGATCTGCTGCGTCACCTGACTGATCGGCTGCACAAAGCTGCGCGAGAGCTGGAGGAAGGAGGCGATCGCGCCGAGCGTCATCACATCCATGCCGGTGAGCACGAGATTCGGCGTGCCGGAAAGGGCCATGAGGCCGCCGAGCACGGCGATCAGCACGTATAAGGCGTAGCCGAGCGCGTTCATGATTGGGCCGAGGACGTTCGAAAACTTGTTGGCCTCCGCGGCATTGCCGAAGAGCTCCTCGTTCCGTTCGTCAAAGGCTTCCTTGGCTTTATCCTCGTGGCAGAAAACCTTGACGACTTTCTGGCCGTTGATCATTTCCTCCACGTAGCCGTTGACCGAGCCGAGCGACTGCTGCTGGCGCACGAAATAGCGGCCGCTCTTCGCCGTGACCTTGCCGATGACCTTGAACATCAAAAGCAGAAAGACGATGACGAAGGCCGTAAGCCAGACGCTGAGGGAGAGCATTGAGAAAAAGACGGCGACGACCGAAAAGACCGAGGAGATCGTCTGCGGGATGCTCTGGGAGATCATCTGGCGCAGCGTGTCGGTGTCGTTTGTGTAGTGGCTCATGATGTCGCCGTGCGTGTGCGTGTCGAAATATTTGATGGGCAGCGTCTGCATGTGGGCGAACATGTCGTCGCGGATCGACTTGAGCGTGCCCTGCGAGACGACCGCCATAATGCGGTTGTAGAGCAGGGAGGCAAACGCGCCGATGAGATAGATGACGGCCATCTGCCCGAGCGCGAAGAGCAGGCCGGTAAAGACCGGCGCCGATTCGAGCAGGAGCGGCGCGATGTAATCGTCGATCAGCTGCTGCAGAAACAGCGAGGACATGACGCTTGCAAAGGCGCTGACCGCGATGCAGACGAATACGAGGATGAGCTGGAAGCGGTAGGCCTTCATATAGGAAAGCAGCCGCTTTAAGGTCTTTTTATCGAGCTGCTGCAGGCTTTCCTTCATCGAAAGCCGCGGGCCATTAGGACGTGGGGGCATTGTCGTCGTCTCCTTTCGTCTGGGATTCGTAAACCTCGCGGTAGATCGGGCTGGATTTCAGCAGTTCGTCGTGCGCGCCGCAGTCCACGATCTTGCCGTCGTCGAGCACGAGGATCATGTCGGCGTCCTGCACCGAGGTGATGCGCTGCGCGATGATGATCTTTGTCGTTTCGGGGATGAATTCGCGGAACGCCTGACGGATCAGCGCGTCGGTGCGCGTGTCGACGGCGCTCGTCGAGTCGTCGAGAATCAGGATCTTCGGCTTTTTCAGCAGAGCGCGCGCGATACATAGGCGCTGCTTCTGGCCGCCGGAGACGTTGGTGCCGCCCTGCTCGATATAGGTGTCGTAGCCCTGCGGGAAGGCGCGGACAAAGTCGTCCGCCTGCGCGAGCTTGCAGGCGTGGATAAGCTCCTCATCCGTTGCGTGTTCGCTGCCCCAGCGCAGGTTTTCCTTGATCGTGCCGGAGAACAGCTCGTTTTTCTGCAGGACCATCGCGACCGCGCCGCGCAGCGTGTCGAGATCGTAGCGGCGCACATCGACGCCGCCGACCTTCACGCAGCCCTCCGTCACGTCATACAGGCGGGGGATGAGCTGCACAAGGCTCGATTTCGAGGAGCCGGTGCCGCCGATGATGCCGACCGTCGCGCCGGCCGGGATCGTCAGATTAATGTCGCTCAAAACGGGCTTGCCGTTGTTTTTGTGGTAGCTGAACCGCACGTTGTCGAATACGATGCCGCCGTCCTCAACATGGGTGACGGCGTTTTCAGGCGTCGTGATGTCCGGTGTCTCGTCGAGCAGCTCGACGGCGCGCTCGCCCGAGGTGCGGGACATCGTGATCATGACGAAGATCATCGAGAGGCCCATCAGGCTCATGAGGATCTGCGTCGCGTAAGAGATCAGGCTCAGAAGCTCGCCGGTCGAAAGGCCGAGTGCCGCGTCGCCGCCGCAGGCCACGATGGCGCGCGCGCCGAACCACGAGATCAGGATGATTGCGGCGTACATGCAAAGCTGCATCAGCGGGGCGTTCCAAGCGAGCTGCTGCTCCGCCTTTTTGAAGTCCTTGTAGATGCGCTCGGAGATCGCGTTGAATTTCTGCTCCTCGTGGTCCTCGCGCACGAAAGATTTGACGACGCGGATGCCGTGCAGGTTTTCCTGCACGACGCCGTTGAGGTGGTCATACGTGCGGAAAACGCGCTCGAAGATCGGGTGCGTCCGCGTCATAATGAAGTAAAGGCCGAACGCGAGCACCGGGATGATCGCGAGGAAGATCAGAGAGAGCTGCGCGTCGATCGAGAACGCCGCGACGAGAGAAAAGACCATCATCAGCGGGCTGCGCACCGCCATGCGGATGATCATCTGGTATGTATTCTGCAGGTTCGTCACGTCGGTCGTCAGGCGGGTGACGATGCTCGCCGTCGAAAACTTATCAATGTTCGAGAACGAGAAGGTCTGCACCTTGTAGAACATGTCGTGGCGCAGGTTCCGCGCGAAGCCGCTCGAGGCCTCGGCGGCAAATTTGCCTGAGATCACGCCGCACAGAAGCTGGCCCGCCGCCGAGAGCAGCAGGATGAGCCCCATTTTGGCGACGTAGGGCATGTTGCCGGCGTCGATGCCGTAATCGATCAGGTTGGCCATCAGAATGGGGATGATGACCTCAAAAACGACCTCGCCGCTGATCGTGACCATGGCGAGGATGGAGCTTTTTTTCTGTTCGCGGATGCTCCGCATCAGTTTCTGGATCAAGCCCGACCCTCCTTCTGTGTTTTCTGCCGCTCCAGCGCGGCGGTGTCGATGTTATTCTGCATGCGCTGCAAATAGGCGTGCAGCGTGCGCACCTCGTTTGCCGTGAAGCCGCGCGTCAGCACGCTTTCCAGCATTTCGTGGTCCTCGTTGATGGTTTGCAGCAGATCCTCGGCCTGCTTTGTGAGCGTCAGGCGGCGCAGGCGCGAATCGGTTTCCCCGATGTGGCGCTCCACAAAGCCCTTGCGCACGAGCAGGTCCACGACCTTCGAGGCCGTGGAGCGCGTTACGCCGAAGTGGCGCTCCACGTCGCGCAGGTAGACGGGCGAGCCGCGGTGCTCGGCGATGAAGTGGATCACCCACGTGTTTGCGCCAGTGAGCTGGTCGTTTTCCCGCTTGTGCAAGTAGGTGTCGATGAACCGGTGCGTCTTGCTGTTCAGTGCGTGCAGCGCATGCCCAATGCTTTCTTTCGGCATATCGACCGCATCCTTTCTTTATTAAAGTGGAAGTGGATAGGTTTGAGCGGACAAAATTGGCATGCGGTGAACAATCATGCGCTTAATTGTTTGCTCTGGCCTATATTATAGTTGGTGCATTCAACAATGTCAAGATGTTAGATTTGAATTTTCAAAAAAATTTCTGCCGGGTGTTTTCTTGCACCGCCGGATATGCTATAATGGATTTGTCTTAAAAACGGCTGCGGGCTATGCCCCAGAAATGGAGAACTGCTGAAATGAAAACAAAATGCGCGTTCTGGATTGCGGGTGCCGGCGTCCTGCTCGGCACGGTACTGCGCTGCATCCAGATGCTTTTCTTTTTTGATTACGAAACGGGCTTCGTGACGGACAGCGGTACGCTGACAATCCTCTACAGCGGGGCGACGCTCCTGTCCGCGCTCGCGGCGGGCCTGCTCTGCTTTTTGGACCGCGGGCGCTGCGGCGTGCTGCGGCCGGTGAGAAGCTGGCCCGCCGGCATCACATCGCTGCTTGCGGGCGTTTTCCTTCTGCTCTGCGCGGTGGCCCTTTTGTGGGACGCGCACGCCTACAGGGCGTTCGGCGTCTCTTACTTCGTGCTGCCCGCGCAGGTGCAGTCGCATGTGCCGTTCGCTGTTTTCACGGTGCTGTTCGGCGCTGCGGCGGCCGCGGCGGCCGTGCTCTGGATGCGCGGCGGGGCGTTTCCCGGAAAGCCCGGCGCGCTTTGGGCGCTCGGCGTCGTGTGGGGACTGAGCTACATGCTGCTGACCTTCATGCTGTATTCCGCCTCGGCTACGACCGTGGAAAACCTCTACACGGTCGGCGGCGGCGCGGCGATGCTCCTCTTCCTGCTTGCCGAGGGCAAGCTGCTCTCCGGCGTGGGCGGGCAGAAAGCGGCGCGCACGGCCTTTGTGTTCGGCCTGCCCGCCGCCGTGTTCTGGCTCACGTATGTGGTCTCGAATACGGTGCTGATTGTTGCCGGCCGCGGCTATGCCACGGAGATGCCGTATGTGATCCAGCTCGCCATGCTCGCGGTCTGCGTGCACATCCTTGCGCTGCTTTTCTCCCTCAGAGGGGAGATTTTCGCGCTGTGTGCGCCCGAGCACGCGCCCGCACACGAGAAAAAGCCCGGTTTTAAGGCGGGTTCCGGCCGGTGAGCGGCTTTTTTAGGGAAAAAGTTTGGTGTTCAGCTAAAAAAGCCTTGTATTATTTCCGGAAATGCTATAAAATATAGGCAAGATCTTGTATCTACAAATATCAGGAGGTATAACAATCATGGCAGTTAAAGTTGCAATCAATGGTTTTGGCCGCATTGGCCGTCTGGCGTTCAGACAGATGTTCGGCGCTGAGGGTTATGAGGTTGTTGCGATCAACGATCTTACGAAGCCCTCCATGCTCGCACATCTTCTGAAGTACGATACCGCTCAGGGCGGCTACTGCGGCAAGATCGGCGAAGGCCTGCACACCGTTGAGGCTGACGACGAGGCGAACACCATCACGGTCGACGGCAAGACGCTGAAGATCTACGCGGAGAAGGACGCGAAGGACCTTCCGTGGGGCGAGATCGGCGTTGACGTTGTTCTCGAGTGCACGGGCTTCTACACCTCTAAGGCAAAGGCGCAGGCGCACATCGATGCGGGCGCGAAGAAGGTTGTCATCTCCGCTCCGGCCGGCAACGATCTCCCGACGATCGTTTACAGCGTGAACGAGAAGACCCTCACGGCTGAGGATACCATCATTTCCGCAGCGAGCTGCACCACGAACTGCCTCGCCCCGATGGCGAAGGCGCTCAACGACTACGCTCCGGTTCAGAGCGGCATCATGAGCACGATCCATGCTTACACCGGCGATCAGATGATCCTCGACGGCCCGCACAGAAAGGGCGACTACCGCCGTGCGCGCGCCGGCGCTGCGAACATCGTTCCGAACTCCACGGGTGCTGCGAAGGCGATCGGCCTTGTTATCCCGGAGCTCAACGGCAAGCTCATCGGCTCTGCACAGCGTGTTCCGGTTCCGACCGGCTCCACGACGATCCTCACGGCTGTCGTTAAGGGCACGGACGTCACGAAGGAAGGCATCAACGCGGCTATGAAGGCGGCGGCCTCCGAGAGCTTCGGCTACAACGAGGATCAGATCGTTTCCTCCGACGTTATCGGTATGAAGTACGGTTCCCTGTTCGACGCAACGCAGACGATGGTTGCGAAGATCGCGGACGACCTCTATGAGGTTCAGGTTGTTTCCTGGTACGACAACGAGAACTCCTACACGAGCCAGATGGTCAGAACGATCAAGTACTTCGCTGAGATCTAATTTTTCAGTCTGTACGGAAGGGGCAGGGTTTTTCCTGTCCCTTCTTTGTTTTATGCGGCGGATGGGCCGCGGAAACGGAGGAAACGGATATGCAGGAAAGAGTGCGTACATTTCTCAGGGAAAACGATATGCTCTGCGGCGCGGCGGCCCGGTGCCTCGACCTCGCGAGCGAGACCGGCGAGGTCGCAAAGGAGATTCTGCGGGGGATGGACTACGGCAAAAGGCCGTACACGCCGACGCCGGAGACCGCGGAGGAGCTCGGCGACTGCCTTTTTTCGCTGCTGGCGCTCTGCTGCGAGCTGGACGTCGACGCCGAAGGGGCGCTTTCCGGCGCGCTTGAAAAATACGGCGCGCGCCTGCGGCGGAAGGGCGATGCGGGCTCGCGGTGACGGCGCTCTGCGTGCAGCTTATGCGGCAGAAGTCCCCTGCGATGCCTTCAAAGCATACAGCGGGATGCAAACCAGCTATTTGCTTTTTCCGCCGCGCCGTGCTAGAATAGTCGCAGATGGATGAAAAACAAGGAGTGGATATAAACGATGGCACAGAAAAAACTCGGCTTCGGCCTGATGCGTCTGCCGTCTCTGGACGAGAACGACCCGGGGAAGATCGACATGGAGCAGACCAAAAAGATGGTGGATACCTTTCTCGAGCGCGGCTTCACGTATTTTGACACGGCGTGGATGTACTGCGCGTTCCAGAGTGAGCGCGCCGCCAAGGAGGCGCTCGTGCAGCGCCACCCGCGCGACAGCTTTACGCTGGCGACGAAGCTGCATTCCGGCTTCATCAAGACGAAGGAGGACCGCGACCGGATCTTCAACGAGCAGCGCGAAAAGACCGGCGTGGAATTTTTCGACTATTACCTGCTGCACGACATCAACGTGCACAGCCTCGACGTGTACAACACGCTTGACTGCTTTTCGTGGATCCGGGAGAAAAAGGCGCAGGGGCTTGTAAAGCACATCGGCTTTTCCTTCCACGACGGCGCGGCGCTGCTCGACCGCGTGCTGACCGAGCACCCGGAATTCGAGTTCGTCCAGCTTCAGATCAACTACCTCGATTGGGACAGCGCCGGTGTGCAGTCCCGCGCGTGCTACGAGGTCGCGGAGAAGCACGGCGTACCGGTATTTGTCATGGAGCCGGTTAAGGGCGGCACGCTCGCGGCTGTACCGGATACGGTCGCGGAAATGTTCAAGTCGTTCGCGCCGGAGATGTCGGTGCCGTCTTGGGCCATCCGCTTTGCGGCGAGCCTGCCGAACGTGCAGATCGTGCTCTCCGGCATGAGCACCATGGAGCAGCTGCTCGACAACACCGGCTACATGCAGGACTTTGAGCCGCTCAGCGAGGCGGAGCGCGCGGTCGTGCAGAAGGCTGTGGAGCGGATCAACGCGAACATCGCAGTCCCCTGCACCGGCTGCGCCTACTGCGTGGACGGCTGCCCGATGAACATCGCGATCCCGAAATATTTCTCGCTCTACAACGCCGATATGCAGGAGGTCAAGGGCAAGGGCTGGACCCCACAGGGCGAATATTACGACAACCTGACCCGCGATTTCGGCAAGGCGAGCGACTGCATCGCGTGCGGCCAGTGCGAGGGCGTATGTCCGCAGCACCTGCCGATCATCGAGCACCTGAAAACGGTGGCGTCGCATTTCGAAAACGAGGGATAACCGAAAAACGAAAAAAGGCTGTATCCGAAAAAAGGATACAGCCTTTTGGCTTTCTGAAGGCGCATTCCGCACGGGCGAAAAAGAGCCGCTGCCCCGGCCTCACAGCGGCAGCAGGGGGAGCAACAGCTCGCAGACGAGCACGACGGCGCTCGCGAACACCGCGACGCTCAGAAGGCTCTTGCCGCGGAACGCGAGGAAAAGCGCCGCCGCAAACCCGAGTGCCGCGCTGAACGTGCTGCCGGTCGAGGAGAGGATCGCCGGGAAGGTCATCGCGGAAAGCGTCGCATACGGCACATAATAGAGGAATGAGCGGATGTATTTGTTCGTGATTCTGCGCCGGATCAGCGTCAGCGGCAGCAGGCGGATCAGGTAGGTGACGAGCGCCATCACGGCGATGTACGCGAAAATCTCAGGCCGCATGGCTTTCCTCCTCCGCGGGCTTGTCCTCAAGCGGGGCGAGCCACGCCGCAGCGCCCGCGACGAGCACCGTCACCAAAATGATGCGGAAGCCCGAGGAAATCTCCCGGAGATACGGCGCTAAACTGAACACGGCGGAAACCGCCATGGAAACGACGGCGACGGCCGCGACGGCGCGGTTCTCTTTTGCGGGCGGCACGACGATCGCGATGAACATGCCGTACAGCGCGATGCCGAGCACGGCGCCGAGCAGCAAGCCCGGCCGCCGCAGCGCGCGGCGCAGCACGAACGGCCAGCCGCGCCGGCCGATAAGCCGCACACGCGCGTGCGTGCGCACTTTGACCGCGTGCAGCCGCCGGTACTGCTTTGCCCGCACGGTCAAAAGCAGGCTTTCGCCCTGCCGGTCTATCTTGAGCGGCACGATCCCGCTTTTCACCGCCACGTTCATAAAGCGCGCCGTATCGCCCGAAACGCGCGCAGTCGCGGTGCCGAACGCCCACCGCGCGATTTTCTCGGTCACCGGTAAGCCACCTCCTCGATTTTGCCGGTCAGCACGGCGCTGTCCTCCTCCACGCGCACGAGCTGCAAATTCTTCCCCTTTACCCAAACCTGCTGCCGGCCGCACCGGAAGCCGATTTCCTCCGCGCCGTATTCGACGATGCCGTCGCAGCCCTCGAGAATCAGCCGGCGGCTGCCGAGAATCTCGGTTCGGATCGTACCGCCGGTCAGGCCAAAGCGCACCTTATCCGTTTTTTCTCCCATCGCCGCGCCTCCTTTCTCCGCTATAAATATGCGGCGGCCCCCGCGCATATACTGAGAGGAAACCGGCAAACAGAGGAGGAAACCGATTTGAAAGCCCACGCCCTGCCCGCACCCGTGCGCGCCGCCGCAAGGCCGCTTGCTGCAGCACTTTCCGCTGCCGCGCTGCTTTTTCTGTGCATCCTCGCGCTTATGTACCGCACCGACGCCGCGACCGGCGTGCGCAGCGGCATCTACACCTGCCTGAACACGCTCGTGCCCGCGCTGTTTCCTTTCGTGCTGCTCGCCTGCCTGCTCTCGGGCAGCAGGGCGGCAGGCCAGATCGGAAGAGCGT